>JAPKCR010000737.1 GCA_026421135.1 Sulfitobacter sp.
TGCGGTTTTCCATCTTGCCAAGCAGCATGATGTTGGACCGCGCCACGCGGCTGTGTGCGATGTCACCACATATGGCGATAGACAGTCGGTGCAATCGGCCTTTGGCACGTCGGATCGTCAGCGCGTCTAGCAACGCTTGGGTCGGATGTTCGTGGCGGCCGTCGCCCGCATTCAGCACGGCGCAATTCACCTTTTGCGCCAGCAGATCAACGGCACCAGATTGCGGGTGGCGTACAACCAGCAAATCCGGGTGCATCGCGTTTAGCGTCATCGCCGTGTCAATTAGGGTTTCGCCCTTTTTGATCGAAGACGCCTGCATCGCCATATTCATCACATCCGCGCCAAGACGCTTGCCTGCGATCTCAAAGCTTGCTTGCGTACGGGTCGAGTTTTCGAAGAACATATTGATTTGCGTCAGTCCCTTAAGCGCATCACTGTGCTTGTGGGGCTGGCGGTTCAGATCGGCATAGGTGTCGGCCAGATCCAGCAGCGTTGTGATGTCATCTTGCGACAGCGGTTCAATGCCAAGAAGATGTCGGTGTGCGAAACTCATAAGGCGACCCCACGCTATTTGAGGCGTTATAGGCGGCGGGGCGGGGCTGGGCAAGTCACTGGCCAAGTCGAGGGGCCACACATATGGCCGTGATGGAAAATAGGATTTGAGGCCATTTGGAAGTTGGGATTTTTATTAGGTGCAGCAGCGCGTAAGTTGGGGTCATGGAATCAGTCGAATATCATCAGGCGCTGGCACTTTTGCATTGGCAGATCGAACTTGGCGCGACCGAGTCGATTTGTGATGCGCCCGTCAATCGTTACGAAGTCCCCGCTGCCGTCGAGAAACCAAAAGCCGCGAAACAGGGCGGGCCGGGCATTATGCCAATGGCCGCTGGCGTTGATGTTGTGGCCGAGGCAGAACGTGCCGCCGCTGGTGCAGGGTCGTTGGAAGAATTGCGTGCTGCAATGGAAGCGTTCGAGCATTGCGAACTAAAACGGGGCGCACGCAATATTGTGTTCAGCGATGGAACACCGGGCGCGCGGGTGATGATCGTGGGCGAGGCACCGGGCCGTGACGAGGACCGTGAGGGAAAACCTTTTGTCGGGCGTGCGGGGCAACTGCTGGACAAGATGCTGGCGGCAATCGACATGGGTCGCACCCACGAGACAGCGCCGGTTTATATCACAAACGTCTTGCCGTGGCGTCCGCCGCAAAACCGCGACCCAAAGCCCGAAGAAATCGCGATGATGAAGCCGTTTCTGGCGCGGCACATCGCGTTGGCCAAACCCGAGGTGCTGGTGATCGTTGGCAACTGGTCGGCGCAGGCACTGCTGGGCAAGCGCGGCATAACGCGGCTGCGCGGGCAATGGACCGAAGCTCAGGGGCTACCTGCACTGCCCATGTTCCACCCTGCCTATCTGCTGCGGAGTCCAGCGTTTAAACGCGAGGCTTGGGCGGATTTGCTAGCGCTGAAGGCAAAGTTGACCCGTGGTTGACCCCCTCACGCTTTTGGCATTTGTGCCAGCGTCTTTGGCGCTGAACCTGACGCCGGGGGCTGATATGATGTTTTGTCTAGGGCAGGGTATGCGCTTTGGCCCCAAGGCATCCGTAGCTGCAAGCGCAGGGATTTCGCTGGGCGGTATGGTGCATGTTACACTCGCGGGTTTGGGCTTGGGTGCGCTGGTGGCTGCCGTGCCGTGGGCCTTTGATGTGATCCGCTGGGTCGGTGTCGGCTATTTGCTTTGGTTGGCCGCGCAAACCTTTCGGGGCGAAAAAAAAGCACAAGGCACCGCAGTGCCGCCGTCCGCGTTTCGCGGTGCCTTAATCGTGAGCCTGACCAATCCCAAGGTGATCCTGTTCGTCCTGGCCTTCGTCCCACAGTTTGTGGTGCCTGAGGCAGGGCCGGTGTTGTTGCAGTTCCTAATCTTCGGGGCGGTACTGTCGCTGGGTGGG
>JAPKCR010000109.1 GCA_026421135.1 Sulfitobacter sp.
CACCACTTTCTCTTTATGTGCCCAAGTGGGCTGAGAGCCGGTCGTTATGACTGGTTTGTTCAGACCAATCTATTTGGCGTCTTTTGCGAAACGGCGTTTGCCCCTATAGTCCAAAGAAAAAGACAAGAGGCATCGCGTTGACCAATTCTCCATCCCCATCGCAAGATTTCAATATTGTCATCGTTGGACAACAGGGCCGCCTAGCATACGAGGCTTTGCTTTTCGCAGCGTCGCTGCGCCACAGCAGCCCCAATTTTCGCGGCCGCCTTTTGGTGGCCGAACCCCAAGCCGGGGTAATGTGGCCAAATGATCCGCAGATCAAAAGCGCGGAGATACGGGCAGCACTAGAGGATTTGGGAGCCGAAATCATTCCGTTTCAATCGAAACACTTTGGTGCCTCTTATCCTTATGGCAACAAGATCGAAATGCTTAGCGCCCTGCCCAAGGGCGAACCCTTTGTCTTTTTCGACACCGACACGCTGATCACAGGCGATATCACCCAAGTTCCTTTCGACTTCGACCGACCGACTGCCTCACTGCGCCGGACCAATACGTGGCCGGTGCCACAGCTTTACGGACCTCAATACAGCGGGCTATGGAAATCGCTTTATGTCAAATTCGGCCTCGATTTCGAAAGCAGCCTCGATCTTAACCACCCTGACGAATATTGGCAGCGGTACCTGTATTTTAATGCGGGTTTCTTTTTTTACCGGTGCCCCCATGAATTCGGTGCACGGTTTTTAGAGTATGCCTTGGCGATCCGCGACACCCCCCCGGTAGCGCTGTGCGCCCAAAGCTTTGATCCGTGGCTGGACCAAGTGGCTTTGCCGCTGGTCATTCATTCGCTGGGCGGCGGGCGCGATACCCTGCCAGCGGGGCTTTTGGATGGCAGCGTCAGTTGTCATTACAGGTTCCTGCCCCTGCTTTATGCGCGCGAAAGCCAAAGTGCTGTGGATATCCTCGAAACGGTTGCCGCCCCAAACAAACTTAAAAAAGTTCTGAAAGGCTATGAGCCGATCAAACGCATGGTGTATCAAGGGCGCGGCCAGAAAGCGCGGGCGTTGTTTGATCAGGACGACCTGCCCCGCAAGGAACAAGCGATCCGCAATCGTCTAAAATCAAACGGTTACTGGATGCGTTAGGCCCGTCTCGGGCGAAGGAACATCTGAAAATTTCGCCTCCCCCTCCAACGTTGCACAATCTCTTGTACCGCAACCCCCATTCCAATATCTCTAGCCCAACCAATCCACGGGAGGATAACCATGACAGACGGCCCAACATACGGCTTTGACACGCTGCAAATTCACGCAGGTGCCAAGCCCGATCCAGCGACCGGTGCGCGCCAAACACCAATCTACCAGACAACGGCCTACGTTTTCCGCGACGCCGATCACGCGGCCGCGCTTTTCAACCTGCAAGAAGTGGGCTTTATCTACTCGCGTCTCACCAACCCGACCGTGGCCGTCTTGCAAGAACGCATTGCCACGCTTGAGGGCGGTGTCGGTGCCGTCTGCTGCTCCTCCGGTCACGCCGCCCAGATCATGGCGCTGTTCCCGTTGATGGGGCCAGGCAAGAACATCATCGCCTCAACCCGCTTGTATGGCGGTACGGTTACCCAGTTCAGCCAGACGATCAAACGGTTCGGCTGGTCGTGCAAATTCGTAGACTTCGACGATGTCGCAGCGGTTAAAGCTGCCGTTGACGACGACACACGCGCCATCTTTGGCGAGGCGATTGCCAATCCTGGTGGCTACATCATGGACGTACGCTCGATTGCTGATGTGGCCGATGCAGCTGGCATTCCGCTGATCATCGATAACACCACCGCCACACCTTACCTGTGCCGTCCGATTGAACACGGTGCCACGCTGGTGGTGCATTCCACAACAAAGTACCTCACAGGCAATGGCACTGTCACCGGCGGGTGTATCGTCGATTCCGGCAAATTCGACTGGTCTGCCAATGACAAATTCCCGTCGCTCAGCCAGCCAGAGCCCGCCTATCACGGTCTCAAGTTCCACGAGACCTTTGGCCCGCTCGCCTTTACCTTTCACGGTATCGCTATTGGGCTGCGTGATCTGGGGATGACCATGAACCCCCAAGCCGCGCACTATACATTGATGGGGACCGAAACCCTGTCCTTGCGGATGGAGCGTCACGTCGAAAACGCCATGAAGATCGCACAATGGCTAGAGAAAGATGACCGCGTTGACTTTGTGACCTATGCTGGCCTCAAATCCTCGCCGTATTTTGATCGCGTTAAGACCGTTTGCCCAAAAGGCGCAGGCGGCTTGTTCACCTTTGCAGTCAAAGGCGGCTATGACGCCTGCGTCAAGCTGGTGAATGCGCTCGAGATCTTTAGCCATGTGGCCAACCTTGGCGATACACGGTCGCTGATCATCCACTCGGCCTCGACCACTCACCGCCAGCTTAGCGCAGAACAGCAAGAAGCCGCCGGTGCCGGTGCCAATGTCGTACGCGTGTCTATCGGAACAGAAGACGCAAACGACCTGATTGCTGATCTGGATCAGGCGCTGAACAAAGCGACCAGCTAATCCAGCCTTACTAACAAAAAGCGCCCGAGAGACGATGATCTCTCGGGCGTTTCTCTATTTTAGTTTACGTCGCTTACTTTTGCGAGATCGCAAACTGCATGGTTACCTGAGCGCGGATATCTACTTCACCTGTTTCGATGGGCACATCCATACCGCGCATCTGGGACGCCTTCATTTCCATAGGACGGTACCCTTGGCTTGATTCCGACATCTGCAAGACATCGCCCAGATTAACCCCTGCCGCATCGGCAAGCTGGCGGGCCCGTGCCATGGCATCAGCAACCGCGCCCTTGCGTGCCGCGATCAATGCTTCGGCGTTGTCTTGCAAACCAAACTCCAACCCGTTGAAATCATTTGCCCCTTCGGCCACGACTGCATCTAAAAGCGCGCCCAGCTTGCTTAGGTCGCGCACTGTGATGCTGACAGAATTGCCCGCCTCATAGCCGACCACCTGCACTGGGCCATTGTCGTCTCGTGGGCGGTTGTCATAGACTGGGCGAAGGTAAAGACCGCTGGTCTGGCGATCCAGTCCTGCCACTTGAATACCGTCCAACTGTTCCAGAATGCCTCGCACTTTTTCCGAAGTCTGGCGCATCGCATCTGATGCAGTCGCGGCGCGTTCTGTTACGCCCAAACGAATTGTGGCCATATCCGGGGCCAAAGAAACAACCCCCTCTCCGCTTACGGTAATTCCATTTTGGGCGTTCTGCGCCATGACGCCTGATGCCAGCGCCACCCAAATCACGGCGGTCCATTGCAAAATTCGCATTATTTCAACCTTTAGTTTGATAAATTCATCCTAAATTATGTGTGGCGAGCCTATGCCCCTACTTCAAGCCCCGTTGCCACCGTGACCTTTCCATAGGCAAACTACTGCTGTAATCTGAGTGATATTCTGGTGCTCTGTTTTAATGTGTGCGCACGTGATAAAACCTGACCTGTAACCGTCCGATCAAAAAGCGTCGATATGAAGCCTAACTTTGCACTTTCCCTGTCCTTTGAAGGCATTAGGTTGCTGCACCGCGTTGTTGGCGGTTGGCGCAGCATTGGCGATGTATCCTTTGATGCCGATGACATGACGGCAGAGCTGGCCATGCTGCGCAAGACGGCGGCATCGTTGGAACCCGGTGGCGTGCGGACGAAACTGCTGATCCCAAATGATCAGATCAAGTATATGACCCTCGAGACACCGGGGCTTTCGGATGCGGATCGCATGGCCGAAGCCCGCAGCGCCCTTGAAGGGGCGACACCCTACGCGGTGGAAGATCTGGCGTTTGATATCAGCACCGATGGCGCGCAAACCCATGTGGCCGCGGTCGCGCGCGAAACACTGGCAGAGGCCGAAGCTTTTGCCGCCGAACATCGTTTCTATCCGGTCAGCTTTGTCGCCCAGCCCGACAGTGGTGTTTTTCAGGGTGAGCCCTTTTTTGGCCCGACAGACGCATCGTCGACCCTGTTGGATCGGGACGAGACGATCGAGCCTGACGATGAGGCCGTCGTGATTCTCGGCCCCTATGTCCCATCAGCTGAAGACACCGCACCAGAAGCTCCGTTGACGGACCTTTTTGAGCAGGTGACCACAAAGGACGAGCCTGCCGCCACAAAGACGCCGGACAACACTGCGGCATCGGGCAAGGTGGACGCCACAAGCGCTGCCCACGCGCCGTCAGACAGTCCGGCCAGAGAAACGGGTGCGGATGATAAGTCCGTGGCAAAGGCCAACAAGGAACAGGTCACTGCGGCCGCTGCAACGCTTTCCCCAAAGCCTGATACGTCAGCAGAGGTGGCTGGGCCAAAGACAGATCTGCTGAAAAAGACACCTGTGGCTGCAAAAACAGTGCCTTTCCCCACAGTTCCCGATGTGTCCAAGAATAATATCACGCCGGCAGTTCCGGCACCCGTGTCCGCCCCCACAGGCTTTGCAAGCCGCCGCAACGCGCCTTCGCCGTCGGCAGGGGCCGCAACCCGCGGCCAGGATAAGCCTACCGTTTCCGTTGCAACAGCCGTTCCAAAATCGCCGGCTCCTGCTGCGCCCCTTGTACCGGACAGCCGATCCTTAAGCCCGGTCCCTGTTGAAAAAACCACTGCCAAAAAGCTGGGGTTTTTAAGCAGACGCAAAACACCTCCGCCCCCGACCGAAGCATCCAATGGCCCTGCCCTAGCAGCTGAAAGCACGGGAACTGTCCTGCCCAAAGCCACTTCTGAGGCCGAAAAAATGACGGTCTTTGGGGCACGAAAGCCAAACGATGTTGGTGGAAAACCGCGTTATCTGGGGCTTTTGCTGACAGCCGCGCTGCTGGTGTTCCTTGCCGGGGTCGCCGCGTGGGCATCTGTATTCTTGGATGACGGAATTTCGCTGTCTCGCTTGTTTGCCAAACGCGACACCACGGCGACTGCGTCAGCCCCGGTTGTTTTACCCGATCCGGCCCCCACACGAGCTGAAACCGGTGCTGGGCCTTCTATCGCCACACCGTCGGACGCAGATTCACCAGACCCAAGTGAAGAGCGCGTTGCCGCACTTGATCCAAGCTTGACAGATGAGGACGGGGCCGTTCTGGATGCGCTGCGCGTACCGGAATTGGCCCAGCCACGCAGCCTGACCCAGCAGGAGATCGAGGCGAAATACGCGACATCGGGCATCTGGGCTGTGGCACCAGAAACACCGAGCGCACCTGCCATAGTGTCGCTTGATGATCTTTACATGACCAGCATCGATCCGGTCAGCACTGCGAATGATGCCGTGGCCCTGCCCACACTGGCGTCATTTGGCGGGGATGCGTTCGACTTTTTGCCTGCGTCACCCGCACCGCCCGGCACGACATTTACGTTGGACAACAACGGCTTGGTCGTTGCTACCCCTGACGGGGCATTGAATGCAGACGGGGTCAAAGTGTTCGCTGGCCGCCCCCCGGTTGAGCCACCCCAAGAACTGATACGCACGACAACTGCCCCCGACGCCCCGCAAGAGACGCAGACGACACAATCCGGATTACTTGAATTCAGACCGGTCGTGCGGCCGAATGGTTTGATCGAAAGCAATGAGCGGTCGAACCTTGGCGGGCTTACCCGCAGCGAACTGGCCAGCCGACGCCCGTCATTGCGTCCTGCATCCATCCAGAAGGCGGTCGCCGCCGCCGCTGCGGTGCCAGAACCGACTGCGCCCGAAGTTGATGCCGCCGCTGCGGCCGCGGGTGCATCTCTTGCCGCAATTGCGGCGGTCCCGCCGAAACCTGTAGGCCCCGTTCTAAACGACGCAACCCGCTATGCTGTTCAGGCGTCGATACGCCCCGACACGCGCCCCCGCAATTTTGCGCGGATTGTGAAGCGTGCTCAACGCGCGAAACCCGAACCGACACAAGTCGCCAGCGCCGCCGGTGTGGCACCACGCACGGTTGCACCCAGCGTTCCGTCAAAAGCATCCGTCGCTAAACAAGCAACCGTCAAGAACGCAAATAAACTGCGTAATATCAATTTGATTGGGGTATATGGCAAGCCGTCCAGCCGCCGCGCGCTGATCCGGTTAAGCAACGGGCGCTATCAAAAAGTAGCCGTTGGTGATCGGCTGGATGGCGGTCGCGTATCGGCGATCGGTGAAAGCGAATTGCGTTATACCCGACGCGGGCGGGACGTCGTTCTGAAAATGCCGCGCGGTTGAGGGTTCATCAGAGAGGCCCAACCCTTCCTAAGGTATTTCCGCGCCAAAAAAGACCCAAAGGCCGCATCAATTGACGCGGCCTTTGATGCTTTTATCAGGCTGAGTTTAGTTCGCCATTGTCGATTTGCTCTTGTTCGATGCTTTCAAACAAAGCTTTGAAATTGCCTTCGCCAAAGCCGTCATCGCCCTTACGTTGAATGAACTCGAAAAAGATCGGGCCAATCACGGTTTTCGAAAATATCTGTAACAGTATGCGCGTCTCACCACCGTCCACGACACCCTCGCCGTCAATCAGGATCCCGTGTTTTTTCATCCGGTCCACCGGTTCTTGATGATCCTTCACGCGGGTCTTGCTAAGGGCATAGTAGGCATCGGGCGGGCCCGGCATGAATTTAAGCCCGTTTTCGGCGATTTGATCCGTGGCGGAATAGATATCTCGTGCGCCAACCGCGATGTGCTGAATGCCCTCGCCCTTGTATTTTTTCAGATAGGCAACGATCTGACCTTTTTCGTCCCGATCTTGGTTGATTGGAATGCGGATGCGACCGCAGGGCGACGTCAACGCGCGCGAGGTCAGGCCGGTAAACTTGCCCTCAATATCAAAAAAGCGGATTTCGCGGAAATTGAACAGATCGCCATAGAATTTGAACCACACGTCCATGTTCCCTTTGAACACGTTGTGAGTCAGGTGATCGAGATAGTAGAACCCGACTCCCGCTGGCTTGGACTTTGCGATCCAGTCGTATTCTTCGTTGTAGGGGGAGGTG
>JAPKCR010000110.1 GCA_026421135.1 Sulfitobacter sp.
CACTGCGCCGGGGACCTCTGGACCTTCCGATCTGCCAACAGATAATCGAAACCGCCTGGGAGCGTCACTTCAACACCCCACGGCTGATCCGCGATCCAACCAAAATGTTTCAGGTACGCCGCAGTAGAGGCCAGCGCGTCACGTGGGTCATCCCCCCAGATGTCACGTTTGCCGTCCTTGGTGAAATCAACCGCATAAAGCTGAAACGATGACGGCATAAACTGGGTATGCCCCATCGCCCCTGCCCAACTGCCCGTCATCTGTGCGGGCGTAGTATCGCCTGCCTGCAAAATCCGCAAAGCCTCCAAAAGCTCGGCCTCGAAAAATTCCTGCCGGCGGCCATCATAGGCCAAGGAGGCAAGCGATTTCAAAACGCTATCACCGCCACGGAACGTCCCATAGGCACTTTCCAGCCCCCAAACCGCAACCACGACCTCCTTGTCCACACCATATTGCGCCTCGATCTCCTCAAGGGCAGCACGGTGCAGCGCAAGCGCCTTCTTCCCGTTTTCGATCCTTAAATCTGACGTCGCAGTTTTTAGATATTCCCAGATCGTCTTGGTGAATTCCGACTGGTTTCGATCACGGTTAATTGCGTTTTCATCAAAGGAGATACCTTTGATCGCTGCGTCGAAAACGTCAGCTTTTATGCCTGCATCCAGCGCGCGTTTGCGGAATTCGACCAGCCAAAGCTGCAGGCCGGCATCATTTCCCACCTCTGCACCCTCAAGTGAAGGTTGGGCCAGAACGGCACCCGTGCCGATACCCAGCGCAAGCGACGCGGCCAGCAACCAAATCCGAGCATACATCATTTCGTCAACCCTCCGCCTGTCGCCAGATAGAGTAGCGTCAATTAGCGACCCCAGAAAGCCCTTCAGTCGACATGCGCAGGCTACTGCCGAGTCCGCTTAACCTTGCGTTTTACCTTGTCCGCTTTGCGCTTGGCTTTGACACCCTTGCGCTTGGGGTTTGTCCGCCCGGCCGGCCCGCGACCGCCACGCCCGCCTTGCGGCAACGCCTTGCCATCCAGTGTCAATAGCTCAAGCGCGATGCCACCGGTCACAGGAACAGCTTCGGTCAGCCGCACAGTCACGCGCTGGCCGATTCCAATCAAAAGCCCGGTGTCAGACCCCATCAGGGTGTTCGCTTCTGGATCGAAGTGAAAATATTCCCGCCCTAACGACCGCATCGGAAGCAAGCCATCTGCGCCTGTTTCGTCCAGTTTCACAAAGGCCCCAAACCGCGCGACCCCACTTATACGACCCGAAAACTCGTTGCCCACACGCTCTGACAGATATGCCGCGAGGTAGCGGTCCGTCGTGTCCCGTTCCGCCGTCATCGAACGGCGTTCGGTATCCGAAATATGCGCGCCAGTCTGTTCGATCTCTTCGATATCTTGGGGCGACAAGCCATCCTTGCCCCAACCATGTGCTGTGATCAGCGCACGGTGAACAATCAGATCCGAATAGCGCCGGATCGGCGAGGTGAAATGCGCATAGGACCGAAGCGCCAGGCCAAAGTGTCCGATATGCGCCGGTCCGTAATAGGCTTGGGTCATTGACCGCAGGGTGGAAATGTTGATCAACTCTGCATCATCCGTGCCAGCGGCATCGTTTAGCAACTTGTTCAGGTGGCGTGTGTGCAGCACTTGGCCTTTGCCCAACGTGTATCCAGCCGCCTGCGCAGTTTCACGCAAGACGTCCAGCTTGGCGACCGTTGGCTCTTCGTGGATACGAAACAACAGCGGTGTTTTCTTCTCCAGCAAGGTTTCTGCAGCCGCTACATTTGCCAAAACCATGAACTCTTCGATCAGCCTATGCGCATCCAGTCGATCTTTGAAATTCACCGACTTCACTGTTCCGTCCGGATCCAACTCGATCCGCCGTTCTGGCAAATCCAGATCAAGCGGTTGGCGATCGGTACGGGCTTTTTTCAAGGCTGCATAGGCGGCATAAATCGGCTCTAGAACAGGCTCTAACAATGGCCCTGTGCGATCATTCGGGCGTCCCTCAATCGCATCTTGGACTTCTTCATAGTGTAGGGACGCAGGCGACCGCATCAGGCCCCGGTGAAAGCTGTGCCCGATCTTTTGACCTTGTGCATCCAACACCATACGAACGGCGATACAGGGGCGTGGCACCCCCTCGTGAAGGGAGCACAAATCGCCTGACAGCCGGTCCGGCAACATGGGCACCACACGATCCGGGAAATATGTCGAATTGCCGCGTTTGCGCGCCTCGCGATCAAGCGCAGATCCAGGCGTGACATAGGCCGCCACATCAGCAATCGCGACCCAGACCACGTGACCACCCTCGTTTTTAGGGTCTTCGTCGGCATGGGCATAGCATGCATCGTCATGGTCACGCGCATCAGACGGATCAATCGTAATCAGCGGGAGGTCACGCAAGTCTTCGCGGCCTTTCAAGCCCACCGGTGTGGCTTCGTCAGCCTGCGCCATCACATCGTCAGGAAATGCGTCAGGGATACCGTGCTGGTGAATGGCAATCAGCGACACCGCTTTAGGCGCAGATGGGTCACCTAGACGGTCAACAATACGCGCCCGTGGCAGCCCCATTCGACCTTTGGGGCCCGCTTGCTCGGCCTCGACCAGCTCACCGTCTTTTGCGCCATAAGTCGCATCTGACGCGACTGTCCATTCCTTATCCCCACCCTTATCGATGGGCACAATGCGACCGCCTTCGGTTGTCTTGCGGAAAATCCCAAGCACCCGTTGCGGGTTCGCGCCGATACGGCGGATCAGGCGCGCTTCGTAGTGGTAATCCTCGCCTGTTACCAAGGTGAGGCGCGCCAGAATACGGTCCCCTGCCCCTAAAGCCGGGTCAGAAGCACGCGGAATGACCAGCACAACGGGTTCTACCCCCTCGCCAGCCCATTCCATAGGTTTGGCGAACAGATCACCGTCATTGTCAGGGCCGATGATCTGCAAAACAGACACAGGCGGCAGACGATCAGGGTCTTTATAGCTGCGTTTGCGCTTTTCAAGATGGCCGTCTGCTTCTAGCTCTTTTAGCACACGCTTAAGATCGATACGCGCAGCGCCTTTGATCCCGAACGCCTTTGCGATATCACGCTTGGCGGTCTGGGTCGGATTGGCGGCGATCCAATCAAGAATTTCGGGCTTGGATGGTATTTTGCTCATGCTTTACGAGGTAGCACGCGTACCCCGGTTCGTCATGGGCAAATCGTCGATTGTGTCAACGTCTTGCAATGTCGCGACATACGCGATGTGATGATCCGGCAATGTTGCAATTGTATCCGCCAACGCATGCTCTGACGACCAACGCACACCATGGAACAACCGAGGCGGAACAGGACGCATCCGTTTCAGGCCAATCAGCCAATAACCACCGTCCGGTGCTGGCCCGAAAACAGCATCATGGCCGCCCAAAGCACGAAAGGCTTTTGCGATTTCCGCCCGGTTGATGCCAGGGATGTCGGCACCGATCACACAGACAGGCCCCGCTGGCATCCCGCGCAGCATACGCGCCATACGGTTCCCCAAATCGCCGCGACCCTGAGGTGCGCGCGCCAGGTGCGCGGGCCATACACGACTGGCAAGTCCCGCGCGATCAGGTGCAACAGCAAGCACGACATCCCAGCGCGGGTCCTGAACATTGCGAATCAAACGGAGGGCCTGATGGCGAAACCACCATGCCGCAGTCGTCATTCCCAGATCACGCCCCAGACGGGTTTTCACCCTGCCAGGCCGTGGTTCTTTCACCATGACGACCAGCGTTTTCCTCAAAGGGTTAGCACCATTTCTCGGTGGTCTATCCCAGCATCGTCAAAAATTGGCCCCTGCGCGATGAAACCCAGCTTTTCATAAAAGCCCAATGCCTGAATTTGCGCCCCCAGCTTGGCAGTGGTGACACCGGGCTGCTGACGCGCTTCTTCAATTGCGGCGCGGATCAACGCGGCACCCAAACCCGTCCCACGGTGCGCTTTCAACACGCAAACGCGTCCGATTTTGGCAACAGCGCCTTTGATTTGCATGCGGGCGGTCCCGATAGGAATGTCGTTTTCTGTCGCAAGAATATGGATTGAAGTCCCATCAAGATCATCTAATTCCTCGGCTTCGGAAACGCCCTGCTCTTCGATGAACACAACCCGGCGCAGCAGATGGCAACTGGCAAGATCGTCGGTGACTGCAATCTCAAGGGTCATGCGAAATAGTCCTTGAGAATTCGCGTATAAATCCCCTTGAGCTGATGAATCTGCGCGATTTCAACGTTTTCATCGACCGCGTGCATGGACTGCCCGACCAGACCAAATTCAACGACCGGACAATGATCTTTCACGAACCGCGCATCAGATGTGCCCCCCGTCGTAGAGAGTTCAGGGGTCACGCCTGTCTCAGCGGCGACCGCCTTGGAGACCAGATCAGACAGAGCACCGGGAGGAGTGATAAAACTTTCACCAGAGATTGTGACCTTTAGCTCAACAGCCACACCAAAGGTATCGCGGATCGCGGCGGCATGCTTTTCCAACCATTCCGTCAGGCTGGCACCGGAGTGTGTATCGTTAAACCGGATATTGACCGTGCCACGACATTCAGCCGGAATAACATTGGTGGCAGGGTTTCCGGTATCTACGGTTACCACGGCCAGCGTGGATGGGTCAAAATGGTCTGTGCCATCATCAAGGCTGTGGGATGCCAATTGATCCATCAGACGCATCATCGCGGGCAGTGGGTTGTTTGCACGGTGCGGATAGGCAGCATGGCCTTGCTTTCCGATAATACGGAAATGCGCGTTCAGCGATCCACGACGGCCAATCTTGATCATTTCGCCCATTTTATCGGGGCATGTGGGTTCGCCAACCAGACAGACATCCATCCGCTCGCCCGCCTTTTCCATATACTCAAGCAGGGCCAGCGTCCCGTCGACGCCTTCCGCCTCTTCATCGCCAGTGATGGCCAATACGATAGACCCATCTGGCGGGCTTTCCCGCACGAAATCCACGGCGGCGGCAGCAAAAGCCGCGACACCGGATTTCATATCGGTCGTCCCACGCCCGTACATGATGCCATCTTTAATCTCGGCACCGAAGGGTGGATATGTCCAATCTGCCTCGTTGCCGATGGGAACAACGTCGGTATGGCCGTTAAACCCGAAACTGCGTGTATTCCCCTTGTTACCCCAACGTGCGAACAGATTTCTGATGCCACCACGGTTAGCCCAAGCGCATTCGAACCCCGCGCCGCTCAGCAAATCATGCAGTATGTCCAACGCCCCCGCGTCAGCTGGTGTGACCGAAGGACATCTCACCAGCTTTGCAGTGAGGTCGACGGGGTCAATCTTGGGCATCTATATATCCTTCAAGCTTGTTTTCTGTGGGTTTCCCTACACTTGTGGCGAAAAAGGCGCGGTGCCAAGGGGGTTGCTAAGGAAAAGATTAACAGTCGCCAATTTTACGTGCTACCATGACGTTAATAAACTTACCCGAGGCAGGGCATCAGCAGGCGTGACACCGGAAAACCGGGTCATCCAACAAACTTAAATTGACCATACACGGGACTAATCCGTGATGGTTCACGCTGATCTGTGCTGTCTCGTTTACGCTTTGGGGTAGCAGGCATGGTCGCAGCATCGGAACTTCCGATTGAAACAATCAGAGAGGGCACAACAGCCCTTAATCTCGCAGAAACAATTTTTGGCAGCGGTGTCACCGTCGAAAGCGCGACATATTATGGCGATATAGACAGCGCGGGCACCTATTCAAATGCAGATACCATCACACCAGGTGTCGCCCCCGGCGACAGCGGCATCATTATGTCGACAGGTAATGCGCAAGATTTCACCAATTCCAGCGGGTCATCCAACCAAAGCGCGAACACCTCTACCAATACTTCAGGCATTAATAACAACGTCCAGTTAAATACCGCAGCAGGTGCCTTGACGTATGACGCCAGTATTCTGGATGTAAACTTCAGGCCAACCAGCGACCTGATGACAATGAAGTTCGTCTTTTCGTCGGAAGAATATCCCGAGTTCCAAAACTCGATCTATCAGGATTTCTTTGGCGTTTGGATCAACGGCCAAGAAGTTCAACTGGCCGTTGGTGACGGCGATATGGACCCTGGCAACATCAACACCACCAATAACATCAACATGTATGTTGATAACACCAGTGCTGATTACAACACCGAGATGGACGGCTTTACCATCACAATGACGCTGACCATGAATGTTGTCCCCAACGAGACGAATACGATCCGGATCGCCATCGCGGATGTCGGCGACACCGGCTACGATTCCAATCTGATGATCGCGGCAAATTCGGTGCAAACAGATCTAGTTGCAGTGACCGATAGTGTCACTGTTTATCCGGATGGCACCAAAGTCATCGATGTGCTTGGCAATGATGTCTCAGCTAACAGCAGTTTGCTGACAATCACCCACATCAACGGTCAAGTCGCCACTGTGGGTGCTCAAATCCAGCTGCCCACGGGTCAGCTTGTCACCCTCAACAGTGATGGTTCGCTCAGCGTAGAAGGCGACGGCGATACAGAAGATTTCAACTTTACCTATACGGTGTCAGACGGTGTCGAATCCTCTGTAGGCATGGTGAACGCCACATCTATTCCTTGCTTTGTGGCAGGTACCCTAATTGCTACTCCAAACGGGGAACGCGCCGCCCAAGACCTGATGCCCGGCGATCTGGTTTTGACCCAAGACGACGGGCCGCAACCTCTGCGCTGGATCGGAACACGGACAGTTGCCGCGACCGGAAATTTCGCACCCATCCACATCCGTGCGAATACCTTTGGCCAACACCGCGATCTACTGGTGTCTCCCCTTCACCGCATACTCATCCGCGACAATCTGGCCGAAATTCTGTTTGGCGAAGCCGAAGTGTTGGTTGCCGCGCGCGATCTGGTTAACGACCGAAGTGTCACACGCCGCGAAGGTGGCGAAGTCGAATA
>JAPKCR010000738.1 GCA_026421135.1 Sulfitobacter sp.
ATGTTGAAACGCCAAGCGCGATGCCGAACACACCTTCGGTGGTGATCCACTGGTGATTTACGACCTCGGACAGACTGTTGCCTTTGTGTGCAATGATGTCGGGCATGACCGGGCCAAGCACGTTATAGATCAGGAACGTGGACGCCACGATCATAAGGGCGGGGCCAAGCGCGCGGCGTGTTGCCTCAAGCAGGATCATGATGCCGATAACGAAAACAACGGTATCTTGCATGTTTGGCGCACCAACGCGGCCAGAAATTTCACGATAATAGATGAAAAGGTATAGGCCAGAGGCAGCGCCGACGATGGCCAAAAGCCATTCCCAAACCGGAATGCGGTCTTTGGGGGATCCCAAAACAACAGTGGCAACAACCGCGATGGCGACCAGCGGGATCCACCATGTCGGTGTGCCGTCTTTGGCACCGACCATAAACAGATAGGCCAGCATAATAGGAACCGCGACGCCAAGCCCTAGCTGCACTTTAGTGCGGGCGGCAGGGAATGCGGTGATGCCTAGGAAAATAGCGAAAGCAAGATGGATCGAACGGGTTTCAGTGTCATTGAAAACACCCCAACCAACAATAAACGGAACGGGCGATGCGATCCACAGCTGGAACAGCGACCAAGCAAGCGCGGTCAAGGCAAGGAAAATCCCAACGCCCCCCGTCGCAGAACGGCCACCAGTGTCTGAGGAAGCAACTAGTTCGTCCAGATCAGCTTGGCTTAGGCCACCTCGTCCGGCGGCTTCGGCTTCCACGGCAGCGGCTTGCTGTTGCTCATTGTTTGACATGTTTCGTCCCCTTGGCGGCCCCGTCTTAGGACAGGTGCATTTTATTATCGTTGGGTAGATTGTCTGTCGCATAGGACCAGAAGCGGGACGCACCCGCTTCTAGTAGTTTTAGAGGGTGTGAATTACTCCATCCAACCACGCTCTTTGTAGTACTTCACAGCACCGTCATGCAGAGGTGCGGAAAGACCATCTTTGATCATCTCTTCTTCTTTGAGGTTCTCAAACGCGGGGTGCAGCTTCTTGAAGCGATCGAAGTTGTCGAAAACAGCTTTTACGACTTCGTACACAACATCATCGTCAACATCAGAAGACGTAACGAAAGTTGCTTTGACACCAAAGGTTTTCACATCGCTATCTGTGCCTTTGTACATGCCGCCGGGAATGGATGCATAAGCATAGAACGGGTTCTCAGCGACGAGTTTGTCGATTGCTTCGCCCTGAACCGGAACCAGTTTCGCGTCTACTGTGGATACCGCTTCCTGAATTGATCCGTTCGGGTGGCCAACAGTATAGACAATCGCGTCGACCTTGTTGTCACCCAATGCAGCTGCCTGCTCGGCTGGCTTCAATTCGGAGGCGAGCGCGAAATCATCCATGGTCCAACCTTTGGCGGCCAGAACGACTTCCATTGTGGCCAGCTGCCCGGATCCGGGGTTACCCACGTTGACGCGCTTGCCCTTTAGGTCATCAAAGCTTTCGATGCCTGCATCGGCGCGTGCAATCACGGTGAAGGGTTCGGAGTGTACAGAGAAAACTGCCCGCTCTTTGTCGAACTTGTCACCTTCAAACTGCGAGGAGCCGTTGTAGGCGTGGAACTGCCAGTCGGATTGGGCAACACCCATGTCCATGTCGCCCGCCTTGATGGCGTTGATGTTGGCGATGGATCCACCGGTTGAAGGTGCGGTGCATTTCAGACCGGTTGTGGCGCTGTCACGGTTAACCAAGCGACAGATCGACTGACCTACTACAAAGTAGACGCCCGTTTGACCGCCTGTACCGATGGTAATGAATTTTTCTTGTGCTGTCGCAGCTGTACCCGCGACAAGCGCGGATGCGATAGCGATGGACTTAAAAATCGTCATTTGAAGTCTCCCAACTTTTTCCCAGATTCCCCGTCTTTTGGCGCGGGGCATCATTGATA
>JAPKCR010000111.1 GCA_026421135.1 Sulfitobacter sp.
ATTGGGTTGTGCGCGGTGATCGAGGTGTGACCTATGCTGCCGAACCGGGAAAGGATGCAAACATCACCGCGGGTGAATGGTGGGCCCCTGACTACACTGGGCCCCCGTTGATCAGCTTTGCCGCCGAAGAGGCCGATGAAATCGGACTAAGCCTTGGTGACACTCTGACCATCAACGTGCTGGGGCGCGACGTGACCGGTACAATCGCCAGCTTTCAAGAGGTGGATTTTTCCACCGCGGGCATCGGTTTCATCCTGACAATGAACCCCTCCGCACTTGAGGGCGCGCCGCATACCTTTATCTCGACCGTCTACGCCGAACCTGATGCCGAGGCGGCGATCCTCCGTGATATCGCAACAGCCTACCCCAACATCACGGCCATTCGGGTTCGCGATGCCATTGACCGCGTGGCCGCAGTTTTGGCGGGGCTGGCAGCCGCCACATCTTATGGCGCAGCGGCGACCCTGTTGACGGGTTTTCTGGTCTTGATCGGTGCGGCGGCGGCTGGTGCCGATGCGCGTCGTTACGAGGCTGCATTGCTGAAAACGCTGGGGGCCTCCCGGCGCGCCATCGCAACCAGTTTTTTGCTGCGTGCCGCACTTTTGGGGCTGTTCGCAGGGGCTGTGGCCCTACTTGCCGGTATCTTGGGGGGATGGGCGGTCAGCCGCTTTGTGATGGAAACTAACTTTAGCGTCGTGTGGCCATCGGCCCTCCTGATCATCATGGGCGGCGCATTAGCATCTGTTTTTGCGTCGCTTGGCTTTGCCGTAAAAGCGTTGAATGCCCGTCCGGCACAGGTGCTGCGCGCGCGCGAATAACGCCTAGTTTCGAGACATTGAAAGGAGTTGATATGAACGAAAATCTACCCGCGATTTTGCCCCCCGTCCTTAGCAGTGCGCAACAAATCCATGTCGTCAACATCCTTCGCCGCGCCGCGCGAGCTGAAATTATGCCAAGGTTTCGGAACCTGACCCCCGCCGACATTAGTACCAAATCGGGTCCTCATGATTTGGTGACAGCTGCCGATCTGGCTGCCGAAGCGATGATCACACGCGCCCTGGCAATCGCGTTTCCGGGCGCACTAATTGTCGGAGAAGAAGCTGTAGCCCAAGACCCCAGCCTGCTGGACAAGATCGCGGATGCGCCGCTTGCCTTTATTCTTGATCCCGTAGATGGCACGGCGAACTTTGCGCATGGGTTGGCCACCTTTGGCATAATCCTAGCCGTCACGCGATTTGGCATACCTGCGTTTGGCGTGATCTATGACCCCGTTCACGATGATTGGGTCATTGCAGACGACAGCAGCGCGGCGCGGCTTGAACGCCCGATCGGTGCCCCCCGCACCTTGCGTGCCAGCATGGGCAAAAAGGTCGAGAACCTTTCCGGTTACATCGCGCTCAGCAACTTTCCCGTTGAATTGAGGGCAAAAGTCGCCGCGACGATGCCCGGATTTTCACGGGTCAATTCGCTGCGCTGTTCGGCGCATGAATATCGCATGATCGCCCAAGGGCACGCAGATTTCATGCTAAGCAGCACCTTGTACCCTTGGGACCACGCCGCCGGGGCGCTGATCAGTGCCCAAGCGGGTGCCCACGTCGAGATGCTGTCCGGTGGCCCCTACGATGCGGGACTAAGCAGCGGATATCTGTTGGTCGCCCCGGACAAGGCAACATGGAACCGTCTGAAAAAGGTATTTGCGTTTCTGACCGAATAGGAGGCGACCTGCGCATGGGTTTAACCACGCGCAGGGCCGGATTTATTCTGCCGCTTCGGCATAGTCGGACATCGGGGGGCAGGTGCAGATCAGGTTGCGGTCGCCATGCACATTGTCCACGCGGTTGACCGGCGGCCAGTATTTATCGACGCGGAATGCACCGGGGGGGAAACACCCCTGTTCGCGGGTGTAGGGCCGGTCCCATTCGCCGACCAGATCCTCGACCGTGTGCGGCGCATTCTTAAGCGCGTTATTCTCGCGCGGCATATCGCCGTTTTCAATTGCACGGATCTCATCACGGATCGCCAACATCGCATCGCAGAAACGGTCCAGCTCGGCTTTGGTCTCGGACTCAGTCGGCTCAACCATCAGCGTACCCGCGACGGGAAAGCTCATCGTTGGGGCGTGGAAACCCGCGTCAATCAGGCGCTTGGCGACATCGTCCACCGTCACACCCGCGCTTTCCTCGAACGGGCGCACATCAAAGATACATTCATGCGCGACCCGACCCGTCGGACCCTTGTACAGAACGTCATAGGCCCCTTCGAGCCGCTTTGCGATGTAGTTTGCGTTCAGGATCGCAACCCGCGTGGCCTGCGTTAGCCCGTCACCGCCCATCATCAGGCAGTAAGACCACGAAATCGGCAGCAAGGATGGCGACCCGTAAGGTGCCGCTGAAACCGCGCCGTCGCCCCCATTCGGATGACCGGGCACATGCGGGATCAGGTGTGATTTGACGCCAATCGGCCCCATGCCGGGGCCACCGCCGCCATGCGGAATGCAGAACGTTTTGTGTAGGTTCAGGTGGCTGACATCGCCGCCCACATCGCCGGGCCGGGCAAGCCCCACCATCGCATTCATGTTGGCACCGTCGATATAGACCTGACCGCCATGATCATGGGTGATGCGGGTAACGTCGGTGACCGTTTCCTCGAACACGCCGTGGGTCGAAGGATAGGTGATCATGCAACCGGCCAGATTTTCGCTGTGCTTTTCAGCCTTTTCGCGGAAGTCCTCTAGATCAATATCGCCGTTGGCAGCGGATTTAATCACGACAACTTTCCAGCCAACCATATTGGCACTGGCAGGGTTGGTTCCATGCGCCGACATCGGGATAAGACAGATGTTGCGATGCCCTTGGCCATTTGCGCGGTGATACGCGGAAATCGCTAGCAGTCCCGCGTATTCCCCCTGCGCGCCCGAATTGGGCTGCATGGAAATCGCGTCATAGCCAGTGATATCGCACAACTTGGCCGACAGATCGTCGATCATGTACTTGTACCCAAGCGCCTGATCTTGTGGCACAAACGGGTGGATCATCGAGAACTCGCGCCAGCTGACAGGCATCATTTCTGCGGCCGAGTTCAACTTCATCGTGCACGACCCCAGCGGGATCATCGCGCGGTCCAATGCCAGATCGCGGTCTGCGAGACGACGCATATAGCGCATCATCTCGGTCTCGGCGCGGTTCATGTGGAAAATCGGATGGGTCAAGTATTGGGTTTCGCGCATCATCTGATCAGGGAAACGGTACTGCGCTTCGAATTTTTCGTCCGCGCGCAGGATACCAAAGGCACGCCAGACTGCTTCGGTCGTCGCAGACACGCTACGCTCGTCCAGCGTGATACCAACACGGGTTTCACCAACGCGGCGCAGGTTGATACCTTCGTCCACGGCTGACTTCATCACGGCCGCTTGCAACGGTCCAACGTCGACAGTGATCGTATCAAAGAATGATTGCGGATCGACCTTAAACCCGGCTTCCTCCAGTCCATTCGCCAATCGTACGGTTTTCCGGTGGATGCGCTGCGCGATAGCCTTCAGGCCCTCGGGCCCGTGGAACACTGCATACATCGACGCCATAACGGCCAGCAAAGCCTGCGCAGTACAGACGTTCGAGGTCGCCTTTTCGCGCCGGATGTGTTGCTCGCGGGTTTGTAGGGACAAGCGGTAGGCACGGTTGCCATGTGAATCGATCGACACACCCACAATCCGTCCTGGCATAGCGCGTTTATAGGCATCCTTGCACGCCATATAAGCGGCATGTGGGCCACCGTATCCTTCGGGTACACCGAACCGCTGGGTTGAACCCACAGCGATGTCTGCGCCCATGGCTCCGGGTTCCTTTAGCAAGGTCAGCGCCATCGGATCAGCCGTAACAATCCCCAATGCGCCTGCTTCATGCAGCGCTGTGATATGCGGGGTGAAATCCCGGACATGCCCGTAGGTGCCGGGGTATTGAAACACCGCGCCAAATACAGCGCTGGCGTTCATCTTGTCAGGATCACCGATAATCACCTCGATCCCCAAGGGTGCCGCGCGGGTCTCGATCACGGCAATATTTTGCGGGTGGCAATCGCGGTCGACAAAGAAAGCCTTGGCCTTCGACTTCGCAGACCGCATGGCCATGGTCATCGCTTCGGCACAGGCTGTCGCCTCGTCCAGCAACGATGCGTTGGCGACCTCAAGTCCGGTCAAATCACTGATCATGGTCTGGAAATTCAGCAAAGCCTCAAGCCGACCTTGGCTGATCTCTGGCTGATAGGGCGTGTATGCGGTGTACCATGCGGGGTTCTCGAAGATATTGCGCTGGATCGCAGGCGGCGTGACCGTCCCATGATAGCCCTGCCCGATCAATGACGTCAGCACCTTATTCTTGCCAGCCACCACACGCATGTGTTCCAACACTTCGCGCTCAGACATCGGCTTGCCGAAATCCAACGGCTCTTTTTGCCGGATCTTGGCGGGCATGGTATCGTCGATCAACGCGGCAAGGCTTTTCGCCCCCACGGTCTTGAGCATATCCGACATTTCCGCCGGAGACGGCCCAATATGTCTGCGGTTGGCAAAATCATACGGCAAATATTCGGTTGGCTTGAAAACCATGGCGCAGCGCCCCTCATTCCAAATGGTTTAAAATCCCCGCCGGAGGCTCCGACGGGGGCAAGTCGGCTTAGCCGATAAATTTTTGATAGGCGGCTTCGTCCATGAATTCGTCCATCTGGCTTGGGTCAGATGCTTTCATCTTAAAAAACCATGCCTCCCCTTGTGGATCGTCGTTCACCATCGCCGGATTATCGGTCAAGGCACCGTTCACCTCGATGATCTCCCCATCAATTGGTGCAAGAATGTCAGACGCTGCTTTGACAGATTCAATCACAACGACTTCGTCATCTTTGCTGACGGTCACACCTTCGGACGGCAGTTCTACAAACACCACATCGCCCAATTGTTCCGCCGCGTGACTGGTGATACCCACGGTGATTTCGTCGCCGTCTACGCGCAGCCATTCATGTTCTTCGGTAAATTTCATCTTTTCGTCCCTTGTTGATTATCGCTTAAAATTCGCCGCCACAAAGGGCAGCTTGGCCACACGCACAGGCAAACGCTTGCCACGCACATCGCCCCACAGCGCGGTGTCCACGCTGGCATATTCATCACCGACATAGCCCATGGCAACAGGCCCGCCCACTGTCGGTCCAAAACTGCCCGAGGTGACAGCCCCAACCAGCCGCCCGCCCTCTTCGGCATCATACAATTGCGTGCCCTCACGCATAGGGGCGCGGCCTTCGGGGGCCAGACCGATACGCTTGCGCGTCACGCCGCCCTCGAACGCCGCTTGCACCGCTTCGGCACCCGGGTAACCGCCTGCGCGGTCACCGCCCGCACGGCGCACTTTTTGGATCGCCCAGTTCAAACTCGCCTCGACCGGATTGGTCTGGGCGTCAATGTCATTGCCATACAGGCACAAACCCGCCTCAAGCCGCAAGGAATCCCGCGCACCCAGGCCGATCGCCTCAACCCCGTCCAACGCGAGCAGACGACGCGCAAGCGTTTCGGCATCGGCATCAGGAACTGAAATCTCAAACCCGTCTTCGCCGGTATAGCCGGACCGTGATGCCCAAACCTCGATCCCGTCCAGGTTCAATGTACTAAAGTCCATAAATCGCATGTCCGCGGCTGCAGGATCCAGCGTCGCGACCGCAGCCGCAGCTGTTGGACCTTGCAGCGCAATCAAAGCGCGGTCGGTGATTGTTGTCACTGTAACGTCAGGCTCAAGTGCTGCTTTCATGCGCGCAATATCCGCGCCCTTGCAGGCCGCATTCACCACTACAAAAAGGTCATTGCCACTCCGCGCGAACATCAAATCATCTTCGATCCCGCCTATATCGTTGGTGAACAACCCATAGCGCTGCCGCCCGTCGGCAAGCCCTAGAACATCCATCGGCACCAGCGCTTCGAACGCGGTTGCGACTGCTTCCCATGACGTGCCGGACAACATCACCTGACCCATGTGGCTAACGTCAAAAAGACCCGCATGACTGCGGGTGTGCAAATGTTCTTTCATCACGCCCATCGGATATTGCACAGGCATCGAATACCCCGCAAAGGGCACCATCTTGCCGCCCAATTCCAGATGCAGGTCGTATAGCGGGGTTTGTTGCAAATCGCTCATGGTTTCCGGCTCTTTCTTTCAATATCCAGAAGGCCATAGACCGAACTGGCACTTAGCAGGCCGCAGTAATGCGACCAACAAAATGCCCCCTCTGTCCTTTCGCCTGAGATCGTTATCCCTTCGGCGGGTGCATGTCACACCACTCTCCAGAGTGTTCCAGTCCCGCAACGGTCCATTTGCCTGAGAGTTTCCGGGGCGGTTGCTCCTTCGGCACCGGGTTTCCCCAGTTCTCCCATTACGGTGGCTATTGCTATGCCGGATGATGGCGCAGCGTCAAGTAAAGTCGCACCTTTGGGGATAATTGTTTTTGCGATGCCATCAGTTTGCGTGATGCGCACGCACCGATGGACATCTTCGATGCCATCGACCAAAATCCGGCAATGACACCTTACTTTTTTGGCTATGGCAGCCTTGTGAACCGCAGCACCCACACCTACCCTGATGCACGCCCTGCGCGATTGCAGGGATGGCGGCGGGTCTGGGTGCGTACCGCGCAACGCGATGTGGTTTTCCTTAGTGTCGAACCTGACCCGAGCACCACCATCGATGGGTTAATCGCTGCGGTACCGGGGGCGGATTGGAATGCCTTGGATACCCGCGAATCCGGCTATGATCGGATCGGGTCCGGTGGTGCTGTATTGCACGACATCTTGCCCGCCCCAGACATGGCACATTACTCTATCGCATCCAAAAACCAGCACAAAGGCGGCGATCATACGATCCTACTCAGTTATCTTGATGTGGTGGTTCAGGGTTTC
>JAPKCR010000739.1 GCA_026421135.1 Sulfitobacter sp.
TGGCTTTAGCGCGGCTTCCATCGCGGCCAAAGACATGTTGGCCTGCTCGTCCTCGTCATCATCGTCGTCATCCTGAATAGGGTGACCATCGGCGTCTAACTCGGGCTTCTTTTCTTCAACAGCGGCGACAGGCACAACAGGTGTTGTTTCCTCTTCGCTCATCTGGTCGCCAAACGTGGCCTCCAGATCGATAACATCGCGCAGCAAAATATCTTCGGACAGCAGTTCGTCGCGCCAGATTGTAATGGCTTGGAACGTCAGGGGGCTTTCGCACAGGCCCGCGATCATCGTATTGCGGCCCGCCTCGATGCGTTTGGCAATCGCGATTTCACCTTCACGTGACAACAGCTCGACAGAGCCCATTTCACGCAGGTACATCCGCACAGGATCGTCGGTACGATCCAGTTTTTCCTGACCGGTGCTGCCAAGTGTCAGATCGCGCGTGCCCTCAGTGGCAACCAGATCGGTCACACCTTTGGCGTCTTCTTCTTCGGCGTCTTCGTCTTCGATAATGTTGATGCCCATTTCGGACAGCATCGACATCACGTCTTCGATTTGCTCAGAGCTAACCTGATCGGGGGGCAAAACCGTGTTCAGCTGATCGTAGGTGATATAGCCTTTTTCACGGGCATCACCGATCATCTTTTTCACCGCAGCTTGGCTCATATCCAGTGAGATATCGCCATCTGCATCGTCGCGTTTCACGTCGTCATTATCTTTCGCGGCCATCGAGTGCTCCTGTTCAGGGCTCCGTAAGTGATTCGCAAAACGAATCAGTTAAAGAATCATTCACGCCTTCGGGTGATTCGGCCACCCTAGTACCGTCTTTTTCCTAAGGAATCCTCTCGAAAGAGGCTTATTCCTTTTTTCGTCCGCGTTTTGCGAACTCAATTCCCTCAAACATTGCCCTGCTGGCGGTCAGCTGATCTCTTTCCAGCTTGGCCCCATTTTTCGCAATGACAAAGTCGCTTTTATCATCTTGTTCACTGTTCACGGGTTTCTCAACGGCTTTTGCAGCTTGCGCCAACCGATAAGTCACGTCCTCGTCAACATCGCCCATCATATCTTCTGACGCGTCCGCCAGTTCAGCATCTAATCCGCGCACCGCATTTAATTTAGCAAGTTGATCAGCGACTGTTGTTCGGACCATTTCAACATCATGCAATGTTCCGGTCCTATACATGACTGCGACATGGCCCGCATTCAGCAAGTTTTCAAGAGCAAACGGCCCCAGTGCGTCGTAAATATTTTCGCGCAACACCTCTGCGGAGGCCCCGATATTTCGCAGAATCACCCGCCGGATATCGGCGTGATCGCTGCTGCGGCACACCATGCTTTCCAATCCGCGCTCGAACTCTTCCGCAATTTCCGGCGTCCTGATTATAGCGGCCAGAATTTTCGCCTCGCCCAAATGCGCATCGATGTCAGGGCTAGAGGTTCCCGCAAGCACAGACGACTTTGTGGCCGCCATTGCGTTTTGTGGTGGCTGCCATTTGCCGCCCTTAAAATTGCCACGTGATCCGACATACTGCCGCGCAGGTCCACTGCGTTTCGTCGTGAACAACTGCCACCGCAGGTCTTTGATCGCCTGACCATAATGCCCCCGGATCGACGGGTCTTTGATCAATTTGATCTTTTCGCGCAGGGTTTTATCAAGCGCGGCTTTGCGTTCGGGGCTGTCAAACACGTGCCCTTCGGTTTCGCGCTGCCACAGCAATTGAACCATCGGAATGGCCCCATCCAGCAGCTTTTGAAACCCCGGTGCGCCTTGGGCTTTGAGCAGATCATCGGGGTCCAACCCATCGGGCATCAACGCAAACCGCAACGATTGCCCCGCTTCAAGCAAAGGCAAAGACAGATCAATCAGGCGCATTGCGGCCCGCAGGCCCGCCGTGTCGCCGTCCAGCGCGATGATCGGTTCAGGCGAC
>JAPKCR010000112.1 GCA_026421135.1 Sulfitobacter sp.
TTGTAATTCTCTTTTGTTCATAATTATTCTCCCACCGTTATTTATCACTAGTGGGTTAAGAACCTTTGAAACGGGTGTGTAAGGCGGTGTGGTGGTTTTTTTGTTGATCATGAACAGGAGGGGCGGACAGCGGACTTTCGCTGCAAGTGCGTGAGCGCTGGAGCCGTCATGCAAGAGCAGTCGTTCATCGCGGGGGCAATAACTCTAGATTGCTGCAAACGATCTAATGGCAGCAGTGAGCCCTTACTGCGGGTTTTCTGTCACGCAGCTAATGTCCGGTATCTGGGGTGATCTCAACCGATCGATGAAGCAATCACAGCAAATTGCTCCGCTATGATTTGGTATTGCACTGTCTTTTACGGACTCGCCCAAATTTTACTCGGGTGATCGAGTTAATTGCGCATCTTAACCCCGATAGAGGGGTGATTTAGGAAGTCGTTTTTGCCAACCACTCTTTGCCTTTAAGCATGGCATTCCAGTAAACCCAAGGCAGCACCGATTTCTTCAAAAACCAAGCCGAGCGTCTTGGCTTCGTACTGTCCCATGGAAAACTGGGCATGAGTTTTCCGCCATATCCGAACTCTGCCAGAATGATCTTACCGTGTTCGACCGTCAGCGGGCACGATCCGTATCCATCATAGGCTTGCGGCATCGCGGCGTTCTTCATCTGTGCGATCAGATTGTCGGCCACGATAGGCGCTTGTTTACGCGCGGCAGCTGCGGTTTTGGCATTGGGGGTGGAGGTCACGTCACCAAGGCCAAAGATATTCGGGGCGATTGTGCTTTGCAGCGTCGCTTGGTCAACAGCCATCCAGCCACCTTCGTTTGCCAAAGGGCTGTCCTTGATAAAGTCGGGCGCGCATTGGGGTGGACAGACATGTAGCATATCAAATTTACGCTCTACCATCTGCGGATCTTCGCCTTCTTTGGTCACTTTGAAAGTTGCTGTCTGATTGGGCCCGTCGACCTTTACCAGATTGTACCCGAAGTCGAGATTGATGCCGTAGCTGTCTACGTATTTCATCAGCGGAGGCACATAATCCGCGCAGCCAAACAGGACTGGCCCCGCATTGCAGAATGACACATTGATGTCTTTGATTTTACCCGCCTGCGTCCACGTGGAGCACGACAAATACATGGCTTTTTGCGGCGCGCCTGCGCATTTTATCGGCATGGGCGGCTGGGTGAAAATCGCCTCTTTCCCGCGCATTTTTTGAACCAGATCCCATGTGTAAGGTGCAAGATCATAACGGTAGTTCGAGGTCACGCCGTTCTTACCAAGCGCAGTTTCCAATCCCTCAATCGCGGCCCAATCAAGCTTGAGCCCTGCCGCAACCACGAGATACTCATAGCTGAGCATTTCGCCGTCCTCGAGGGTGACCGAGTTCTCATCTGGCTGGAACGACGCCACGGTCCCTGTAATGTGTGTCACAAAAGAAGGCATGACACTTGCCGTGGGTCGTACAGTTTCTTCTTTCTTGAAGACGCCCGCGCCCACCATGGTCCAGCCTGGTTGGTAATAATGGGTTGGTGATGGCTCGATGATCGCGATGTTCAGCGACGCGTCCCGTTTGTGTAGGCTCGCTGCCACTGCTATACCGGCAGCGCCGCCACCTACGATGAGAATTTGATGATTTGCCATGATTATACGGGCCTCCCAACCCTTGCTCTAACGAGCCTTAAAGTTTGTTGATTGGCACCTTCAGGTAAACGTCCCCATCCGTATCAGGCGCGGGCATTTTTCCGGCATTCATGTTTACTTGAATGGACGGAATGATAAGTTTCGGCATTGCCAATTGCGTATCCCGCTTGGTGCGAAAATCAACAAACTCTTCTTCGGATTTGCCACCGCCGACATGAACATTTTTGGCCTTTTGCTCCGCTACGGTCGTTTGCCAACAGAACGTATCCCGCGTTTTGGTTTTGTAGTCGTGGCACAGGAACAAGCGCGTCTCATCAGGCAATGCTAATATGCGTTGGATCGAGGCATAAAGATCGGTTGCAGACCCGCCCGGGAAATCTGCGCGCGCGGTGCCAAAATCGGGCATGAATAATGTGTCACCGATAAATGCAGCATCGCCGATGACGTAGGTTACGCAGGCAGGCGTGTGCCCCGGCGTGTGCATCACCGTGACATCAAGGTTACCGATGGCAAAGACATCCCCGTGCGCGAACAATCTGTCGAATTGGCTACCGTCCATCTCGAATTCGGTGCCCGCGTTGAAGATTTTGCCAAAGACCTTTTGTACTGCCGCTATATTGGCTCCAATCGCAATTTTGCCCCCAAGTTTTTCTGCCAGATAGGGGGCTGCTGACAGATGGTCGGCGTGTACGTGGGTTTCGAGTATCCAAGCGACCTGCCAGCCATTTCTCGTGATCTCGTCGATCAGCATATCGGCGTGGGTCGTTTGGGTGCGGCCTGCCGCGGCGTCGAAATCCAGAATGGAATCGATAATCGCCACGGCGTTTGAGGCTGGATCTTTCACGATATGACAAGCCGCGTTCGTGGCCTCATCAAAGAACGTGTGAACCTCGGGAACGGACTGCCGCATTGCTTAAAACTCCACGACAGCACGGATGGATTTGCCTTCGTGCATCAAGTCGAACCCATGGTTGATGTCCTCAAGCTTCAATTTATGAGTGATCATCGGGTCGATTTCGATCTTGCCGTCCATATACCAATCCACGATTTTGGGCACATCTGTGCGCCCGGATGCGCCACCAAATGCCGTGCCGCGCCAGCTTCGCCCTGTCACCAATTGGAACGGCCTTGTGCTGATCTCGGCCCCAGCAGGGGCTACCCCGATGATGATGCTTTCGCCCCATCCCTTATGCGCGCATTCCAGCGCCGTGCGCATGACGCTCACGTTGCCAGTGGCATCAAATGTGTAATCCGCACCACCGCCTGTCAACTCAACCAGATGAGCAACCAGATCCCGGTCCACTTTTGACGGGTTCACGAAATCGGTCATACCAAACCGCGTGGCCATCTCGACTTTGCCGTCGTTTAGATCAACGCCAACGATCTGATCCGCACCGGCGAGGCGTAAGCCTTGGATAACATTAAGACCAATACCCCCAAGACCAAAGACCACGCCAGTCGATCCGATTTCCACCTTGGCGGTATTAATAACCGCCCCAATACCCGTTGTGACACCGCAGCCGATGTAGCAAATCTTATCGAACGGAGCGTCCTTGCGGACTTTCGCGAGTGCGATTTCAGGAACAACGGTATGGTTGGCAAACGTGGAACAGCCCATGTAGTGATGGATTGGTGTACCATCGAGCATCTTGAAGCGGGTCGAGCCGTCAGGCAGAAGCCCCGCGCCTTGAGTGCTTCGGATCTTCTGGCACAGGTTGGTTTTTGGGTTGAGGCAGTATTCGCACTCGCGACATTCAGGCGTGTAGAGAGGGATCACGTGATCGCCGACCTCAAGACTCGTCACGCCTTCGCCAATCTCAATAACGATGCCCGCGCCCTCATGTCCTAAGATTGCGGGGAAGATACCTTCGGGGTCATCTCCAGATCGGGTGAATTCGTCCGTATGGCACAGGCCCGTGGCCTTGATCTCGACCAAAACTTCGCCGGCGCGGGGGCCCTCGAGTTCAACGTCCATAACAACAAGTGGTTTTCCGGCCTCTAGGGCGACGGCGGCACGTGTACGCATTATTCCTCCCAAAAAAAATTGCTTGATCTTTCGTTTGATTCACACTCATCTTGTGAGAAGTAATCTCAATATACAATAGTGAACATTTAATATGCATCTCGAACGCCTGATCAATTTGCTCGAAATCATTGCCGTGGTTGGTCGTCCCGTCAGTGCGACCGAAGTGCATGTAGCGAGTGGGCTGCCAAAACCAACTTGCTATCGCTTAGTGCAAACCCTGCAGGAGCAAGGGCTACTTGAGGAGCCAAGCAACGACGGGCGCTATGTAATTGGCGAACGTTTGATCCGTATTGCCCTATTGGGAAAATCGGACGTGGATGTGCGCCGCGTTGCTGCCCCACTGCTCAAGGGGGCTGCGTCGACGTTTAATGAAACGGTGTTTCTGGCACGTTTTCGGGATAGTAAAGTCGAAATAATCCACGTCGAAACACCTGACGATCCTGCCCGAGCTTTCATTCACCCTGGGCTCGGCGAGCGCCCAATGCATGCCTGTTCTTGTTCCAAGGCCATCGCTGCCTTTGCAGAAGAATCATTCCAAGACACCATTATGCAAGGCAGCCTTCAGGCCTATACCGACCACACAAAGACCACGCGACAAGACCTGCTTGCAGAATTTGATGTGATCCGACGGCAGGGTTTTGCCGATTGTGACCAGGAGATCGACATCGGTATTTCAAGCGTCGCCGCCCCTGTCACAATCGGGAATATTGGTGCAACCTTTAGCGTCGGTGCCGTTGGCCCAGTGCGCAGGTTTGGCACAGATTACAGACACAATATTGGCCGCCAGCTGACCCAACTTGCCACAAAGATCAGCGGAGCCATTCAGCTATGCAACGTGGCCGAGGTCTGAGGAGAGACCAAAGCTGTGATGTTTCGAACCCCATGGAGGTGGGGGTAATTTTAGGGAGGAAGACCAATGAACAAACCGATGAAGCCGGATCCAACGTTTCATGCATCTGCGAAACTGGCGATGGAAGCCCCGCCTGAGAATTTTGCCTTTACGGTGATGCTCGGCAAAAACGCTGATCAACACGACGGATTGGCCGTGATTGACCTGCGCCAAGGCTCGAAAACCTATGGTGAGATCGTTCACACGGTAATGACCGAAACCACGGGCGATGAATTCCACCACTTTGGCTGGAACGCGTGTTCGTCATCGCTATCGCCTTTGTCTGGCCACGCGTTTCTGGAGCGTCGCTATCTGATCGTGCCGGGCATCCGGTCGTCGCGTATCTTTATTTTTGACGTCAAAGATCCGCTGAAGGCGCATATCCACAAGATCATCGAACCCGAAGAACTATTCGAGAAAACGGGCTATTCGCGCCCCCACACGATTCATTGTGGTCCCGAAGGCATCTATGTATCGACGCTTGGTGGTGGCGGCGAAGACGGGACAGACGGGCCTCCTGGTATCTTCATCATGGATTGCGAAACCTTTGAAATTATCGGCCGCTACGAGATGGATCGCGGCAAACAGGACAAGCACTATGATTTCTGGTGGAACCTACCGCAGGATTACATGGTCAGTTCTGAATGGGGTCTACCACCGCAGTACGAAAACGGCGTCGTGGCTGAGGATTTGCTGTCTAACAAATACGGCCACTCGATCCATTTCTGGGACCTGCGTGCGCGTAAAAACATCCAGACGATGGACTTTGGTGAGAACTACCAGATGGCGTTGGAAATTCGCCCCGCCCATGATCCTACCAAGTCCTACGGCTTCTGTGGTGTGGTGGTCGACACGACCAACTTGCAAGGCGCGATTTTCACATGGTGGCGTGATGATGATGGCGTTTGGCAGTCCAAGAAGGTCATCACCATCGATCCGCGCCCCGAAGATCCCGAAAATCTGCCTGACTTGCTCAAAGGCTTTGGTGCCGTGCCACCGCTGGTGACCGACATCGACCTGAGCCTTGACGACAAATATCTCTATGTCGCCTGCTGGGGTTTGGGCGAGATGCACCAATACGATGTGTCTGATCCGATGAACCCTGTTCTAAACGGCAAGGTCCAGCTTGGCGGCATTGCGACCGAGCATAAGCACCCTAACGGCAAGGATGTCATTTACGGCCCGCAAATGGTTGAAATCAGCCGCGACGGGAAACGGGTGTACTGGACTAACTCGCTCTATTCTTCATGGGACGACCAGTTCTATCCGCATCAAGAAGGCGGACAGATGGTGATGGCCAATGTCGGGGAGGATGGCAGCTTTACCCTTGATCCTGACTTCTACATCGATTTCCCAGAGAACACCCGCGCCCACCAGATCCGTCTGGAGGGGGGCGATTGTTCCACCGACAGCTTCTGCTATCCGTCAGTATAATTGATGGAGGACATGACATTGACGGCCCTTTGGTGGGCCGTCATTTTTTCGGGCGTTTATCATGGTGTGAATCCGGGGATGGGATGGCCTTTGGCCGTCTCTGCTGCGCTTTTCGAGCGTAAGAAAAGCGCAATGATCAAGGCGCTCGCGATGCTGGCGACAGGCCATTTTCTGGCGATGATCGTCATTCTACTGCCGTTCTCGATGATGGTTTTTCTTTTAGACAATGAACGCGAAATTCGCATCGGCGCAGGCGTGCTGGTGATTGCTATGGGCGCTTATTTGTTGATCAACCGACGACACCCGAGAATTTTGGCACGCGTGCATCCTGCCAAGTTGGGATTATGGTCGTTTCTGGCGGCTACCGCCCATGGTGCGGGACTGATGCTGGTACCAATTTACCTTGGCATTTGCGGGTTATTGGCCCCAGGTGAAAGCGTATCAGGGACCGGCCATGCAGCGGCACAAGCACTGATGGGCAACAATGTGATGACCGCCTTTCTTGTCGCGGCTACCCATACCATTGCCATGACGTTTGCAGGCGCTGTGATCGCCGTGTTTGTCTATGCGTGGTTCGGACTAAAGTTCATCTCGAAAAGCTGGTTCAACCTCGATCTTGTATGGGCGTTCAGCCTGATCATCGTCGGGGCATTCGGGATCTATTCCGCCTTTGCAGGCCATCATTAAGGCCAAAAGCACATCAATACGAACGGCCTAATTTTCTTGTTAAGCGGACCTTGGCCCAACCGTTGCGAAGGTCAAGAAAGTCCGCACTGTGTGAATTCACCCATCACTCGATTTCGCGGTTGCAGCGAAAGTCCGGTCTGACGGGCCGCACCGCAGCATTGGGAGGGCATGGTCAATGGCCGCAATGGGCCGAAAGCAGTCACGGCTATTAGCGATTTTTGGAACCACATTGTGTATGTTA
>JAPKCR010000740.1 GCA_026421135.1 Sulfitobacter sp.
GATGAACATGATCAGGACAAGCCATTCGTTCAGCGTTAGGAAATTGAAAAGGGATAACAGACCCATGATTTAGACCTCGGCTTTTGAACGGTTGCGCAGGTAGCTGACGGCAAAGACAATGGCGACAAGCACCACAGCAATCGTCAGAGCACTTTCAAAGATGGGTTCACGCAGGATGCGGCGTGTTTTGATGTCCGAATTCGTGAAGAAAACAAACCAATACATAACGTAGACCACCAGACGCCAAGCTGCGAAGATCACCATGGGCAGCAATGCGACGATGATATGATGCAGCTTTGTCGGGCTAAAGACGGCCAGATTGCGTATCATCACGGCGTAAGCGGCCAGAATGCACAGGACAAACAGGATCGGAAGCGAGGCCTTGAGCAGGTACAGATTGTGCAAGCCATTGGGACTGTCGGACCCTTCGCCTGCGACAATTGAAGAAACCGCGTAGTGAAACAACACGTCCAGCATGATGCCAAGGAACGGCATCAGCAGCCAGCCTACGGCAACCACTTCGATCTTGGCCTTCTTTTCTGGGCTGTAATGTTCGTGCAAAATATCGACGCGCACGTGGCTGGATGTGGTGATCGCGTAGCCAAAGGCGGTCAGCATGGCGAAGCCATAAATCCACCATTGTGCGTCATCAAGCCATGCTTGGTTGTGGCCAAAGCCACGCAAGAACACTTGGGACACAATGGCAAGCATCAGCAGTGGAAAGGCCCACGCGACGACATTGCCCACATTGATCATCAAGCGATCCAACGGTGTGTGCACCGCGCGGTCCACCTCGCCCGGATCTGTGATTGCCAATACTTTATCGATGGTCAATTCGGTGTCGACCATATCGTCGTTGTTCATGATGATTGCCCTCCCCTGCGCTCAAACTGTATTTTGCACCCAAAAAGGCGGCACCTTTGACCAGTGCCGCCTCGTTTCATTTACGCTGCTGCGCGGTTACTTGCGCGGCAGGTAGATGTTTGTGGACCATGTCTTGTAGCCTTCGCGGTACTCGGACAGATCAGCCCAAACCTTGGCAAAGAATTCGTCTTCTTCCGCCATGCCCACGGCAACTTCGTTCCATGTGGATTCGAACAATTCCAACATTTCAGGGGACCACTGTTTGTTGGTCACACCGTTGTTGGCTTCATTGTCTTTCATGGCGTCAAAGTTGGACGCTTCGCCTTCGGCAAAGTTGGTGGTGATGTTGGCCAAGCACGCAACTTCGATCTGGGCTTGTGAACGCTCTGACAACTCTTCCCAGATGTCTTTGTTCACAATCAGTTCGAACAAAGTGGAGGGCTGGTGCCAGCCGGGGAAATAGTTGAACTTTGCGATCTTGTGAAAGCCCAAGCGCGCATCGATCAACGGCATGGAGAATTCAGTGGCATCGATTGCGCCGCGCTCAAGTGCCGGGAAAATATCGCCCGCGCCCAAAAGGGAGGTGGAGACGCCCAAACGTTCCATAACTTCGGCACCCAGACCAAAGAAGCGCATGTTCAGACCCTCAAGGTCGGCCACGCCATTGATTTCGTTTTTGAACCAACCGGATGTTTCTGGTGCGATGACGCCGCAGGGCAGGACGTGAACGTCATAGCCCGCTTGGTCATACATTTCCTGCCAGAGCTTTGCGCCGTTGCCATAAAGAATCCAGCCTAGATATTCGCCAGCTTCGGGGCCAAACGGCACAGCGGCAAACAATGAGGCTGCGGTGATTTTACCCTGCCAGTAGCCGGATGTTGCGAAACCTGAATCAACGGAACCGTTGGATACCGCGTCCAGTGCTTCGAGTGTCGGAACCAATTTGCCCGGATCAAAGTGTTCAAATTCGATTTCGCCAGAGATGCTGTTCAGCTTGCTGACAAAGTCCACACCGGCCGTGCCAAGGATCGGCAAGCTGGATGAGAAAGACGATGTCATTTC
>JAPKCR010000113.1 GCA_026421135.1 Sulfitobacter sp.
GGCCGCCGTCGTCATCACCATGCCAGGTGTGCAAAAGCCGCATTGCAGACCGTGGTGGTCCTGAAACGCCTGTTGAATAACGTTCATCGTCCCGTCGGCGTTGGCCTGCCCTTCGATGGTCGATACCTCTGCACCATCTGCTTCGGCCGCAAACATCGTGCAGGATTTGACCGCACGCCCGTTCACATGCACCAGACATGCACCACACTGCGAAGTGTCGCAGCCGATATGTGTACCTGTCAGGCGTCGGTCCTCGCGCAGAAAAGAGGACAGCAACGTATTTCCCTCTACGTTGGCCTCGACAGACTTGCCATTGATGGTCATCGCTACTTTTGTCATGTTAATCCTCCCTTTGGATCTCTTTTTTTGCGGCGTGGTCTCTTAGCTGACGAGCTTTCTGAACCAGCCCTTTTTCTGTGGTGCGTCTTCGGAATCCGTGGTGCTTTCCGGCGCGACGGGTGCCCCCACTGCGTCCGAAAAATTCTCAAAGAACTGATCAGCCATCTTTTTGGCAAAGCCATCAATGATACGGCTGCCCAACTGGGCCAGCTTGCCGCCCACCTTTGCCTCGACATCGTAATGCAGAATAGTTTGGTCGCCCTGTGGCTCAAGGCGGACATTAGCACCGCCTTTGGCAAACCCGGCAGCCCCACCTTTGCCTTCGCCGGTCATGGTCAGGCTTTCGGGCTCGTTCATCTCGCTTAGTTCGACGGCACCCTTGAACGTTGCTTTGACGGGGCCAACTTTTTGAACAACTGTCGCTTCGAACCCCTCTTGGGCCGAGCCATTCATCTCGGTACAGCCAGGCACACAGACCTTGAGGACATCGGGGTTCAATAACCCTGCCCAGACCGTTGCCGTATCTGCGTTTATTGTACGACTATCGCTTAGTTTCATCGCGCGGAATCTCCCTGTTTCAAGAGAGCCTAGGCACGGAAGGCAGCGTGTTCCATTGGACTATATGTGTAAGACCAAAGTCTTGGATCAGCGCACGGGCGGTTGGAAGGTAAGCCCATAACTTTTATAGATTTTTGCAATCCGACCGTCCTGAAGCGCATAGTTGATCGCGTCATCAATGGCATAGGACAAAGGCCTGTAGCTAAAGCTGACCGCAACACCCAAGGTCCATTGGCTGACGGCAAAACCGGCCAGCGGCGGCTGATGGACCGCCGTGCCCGCGCCCAGCCCATATTCAAGCTGCGCCAATGGGCCCATAGCCGCCTTGGTTTCGCCAGCGTTCAAAGCCGCCATGGCATCACCCATATCGGGATACCGCTGCATCTTGCCGGCCAATTGCCCCCCGGCAAAAGACGACAAATAGAAATCCGAGATTGAATCGTTTTCGACCGCCACTGCATCAAACCGGAAATACGCAGGAACCGGTTTCTCATCGGGATAGCTTGCCTTGTCGTAGGCAATTGCGATTGATTCCGTGCTGTACTGACCGGTAAAAACAACTTGCTCGACCCGGCACTTGAACGCGCTGTCGTAAGGGATGCGCATCATGACATTCGCTACGCGCCCGCCGATTGCCGCCCCTTTCCAGATGTTGTTGCGCAGATCCGCCTCTAGGTTTTCGCCCGCGGCGACGAAATTGAATCGTGCCTCAACCCCTAGATCCTCAGCAATGATACGCGCGATGTCGACATCAACGCCCCGCGGCTTGCCAGCATCCATCCAGCTATAAGGTGGATAGTCATCGTAGACCGCGAACATCATGTGGCCCTGATCTTGGATCGTATCCATATCCTGACCCACCACATCCCGCCCAGTATTTTGCGGCTTTGCCTGTGGTATGTAGTCTGCACAAGGGTCAGCCGCTTGGGCCTGTGTCGCGAGAAACAGGCCCAAAGTCAGGGCAAATGTGGTTCTTAACAAACGCAGTGTTCTGATCCTAATCGGTCGCCGACAAACCAATTGTAAGCGTTTCGGATGCAGTTTTATATGCTTCGGGTGTTCCGTCAATTAGGTTGGCGGCACGGTAGGCCACAGAATCCGCGACGGGTGCACCGGACAGTGTTTCGATGCCTTGGGCAATCTCGCTTAGCCGCGCCTTGAGCGCATCGGCGTCCGCCCCGCTTGCGTCTTCGCCATAAATCGCCAGCTGATCGCGGATGGATTTCAGTTCGTCCGACACTTCTTCCATAGCGTCGGAATCAGGGCGGGTTTCGACATAAGTGCGGATGGCCCATGCTGCGTCTTGACCCAGTAGTTCTCCAAAAGCCGGCATCTTTGTGATCCCGCCTTGGGTATAACCGGTACGAAACCGCTCTATGAACCATTCGTCACCATATTCTTCGGCCTCAAGAAACCGCAAATCGGGCGCAAGACCACCTGAAACCACCTCGAGGCCGTGACAACGCGCGCAATTCTGATTGTAGCCGGATGCGCCAATTTCAACAGCTTTAAGCCAAACGTCCTGACCTACAGCCTCGGCGCGGTATGGGTTTTCGGTTAACCATTCTTCACCGGTTTCAGGTAGTCCGGCCGTATCAACCGGCTGGGGGCTCACATCGCCATGCGCCATCAGGATCGTGCTTGTTGCGATGATAATACCGCCGGCCAACAGGGCCTTGATTGAATTATTACCCATGGTCTCTCTCCCTAGACGCTACATTTTGTCTTTTGTAGTCTGGATAGGTGATCTGGGGGTATTGGACTTTGGTTGTGGTCTTAGGCCACCCCCGACCAAAGTTCTATTCGACGCGTAGCAGAACGCTTGTTAGCGTAGGGTTGGGGGGAGCCAAATGCAAAGAATAATCTATGCTTGCCTGCTTGGTTTGATGGCGCAGATGACATTCGCCGATACCACTCTTAACGTCGGATATTTGCGGGTCGATGTACCCCGCCCGCCTGTCTTGTCCAACCTTGATCCGATCCCCGAAAATAACGGGCTGGCTGGCGCACAAACTGCGCTTGAAGACAATCTAACCACGGGCAAGTTTTTGGGCCAGACCTATACTCTGGTTGCTGCCACAGTGGCCGATGGTGACGACCCCCTAATTGCTGCAACACAAATGCTGGCAGCTACTTCCTATCTTATTCTGGACGCTCCCGCGCCGATTATCCTTGCCATCGCTGATTTACCGCAAGCCCAGGGTGCTTTGCTGTTCAATGCGTCGGCAGGTGATGTATCTCTTCGGGATGGTGATTGCCGCACCAACCTGTTCCACAGCCTGCCGTCTGATGCGATGCGCACCGATGCGCTGGCGCAGGTGTTGGTGCAAAAACGCTGGACCGACCTTGTAATGATCGCAGGCACCTTCCCTGCCGACACCGCCTATGCCGAGGCAATACGCAGATCACTGACAAAATTTGGCCTACGCCTGTCGGCAGAGAAAACATGGGACGCAGATGCGGACATGCGGCGCACCGCATCGCAAGAGATCCCGCTTTTTACCCAAGATTTCGGCGACTATGATGCGCTGATCCTAGCGGATGAATTACATGATTTCGGGCGCTACGTTCTGTACAACACGTGGCAGGCCCGACCAATTGTTGGGTCAGAAGGATTGTCCGCGCAAACCTGGTCGCCCGTCATTGAGCAATGGGGTGCCGCGCAGTTACAAGGTCGGTTCACCGATCAACACAGCCGCAATATGACCAGCCTAGATTATGCAGCATGGGCCGCCATGCGCACATTGGGAGAGGCCGTGGCCCGCACAAATTCAACCGATCCTAAAACACTGCGGGATTATATACTTTCAGACGCATTCGAGCTGGCAGGGTTCAAGGGCCGCGCCCTGACTTATCGCCCTTGGAATGGCCAGCTACGCCAGCCCATTGCAATCGCACATCCGCGCGCCTTAGTTGCCCAAGCCCCACTAGAAGGGTTCTTGCATCAAACAAACGAACTCGACAGCCTTGGGCTCGACCGTCCAGAAAGCAAATGCGAGGCATTTCAATGAATCTATTGCTGAAATTATCCTTCGCCGCAGGTGCATTGTTGGTTGCCGCATCAAATGCGTTTGCTGGCGAAATATGGGTCACGAATGAAAAGGACGACACCGTTTCAGTGATCGACACCGAATCTCTCGAGGTGATCCACACATACCCCAGAGGCGAACGCCCGCGCGGCATTACCTTTTCCAAAGATTTCAGTTTGGTCTATATATGCGCCTCGGATAGCGACGCGGTGCAGGTGATGGACCCCAACACAGGCAAAATTTTGCACGATCTGCCATCGGGCGAAGACCCTGAGCAATTCGTCCTGCACCCCGATGACATCCATCTTTATATCGCGAACGAGGATGACGCGATCACGACGGTGGTTAATACAAAAACCCACAAAGTTGTGGCGCAAATTGACGTTGGCGTCGAACCCGAAGGGATGGCCGTTTCACCCGATGGCAAAATAGCGATCACCACATCCGAAACGACCAACATGGCGCACTGGATCGATACCACCACGCAGGAACTATTCGCCAATACGCTGGTCGACAGCCGCCCACGCCACGCAGAGTTTGCCAAAGACGGCACTGAAATGTGGGTAAGTTCAGAGATCGGCGGCACGCTGACAGTCTTCGATACCGCCACGCAATCCGAGCTTGCCAAGATGAGCTTTGAGGTACCGGGTGTCCATGCAGATCGCGTACAGCCCGTGGGGTTCGAATTCGGCCGAGACGACGCATTTGCCTACGTCGCCTTAGGCCCGTCCAATCACATTGCGGTCGTAAATACGCAAACCTATCAGGTCGAAGACTATATTCTTGTGGGTCGTCGTGTGTGGCATATGGCGTTTAATGCAGACAAGTCGCGCCTTTTCACCACCAATGGCGTTTCGGGCGACGTCACCGTTGTTGACGTTGCCAAGCGAAAGGCGCTCAAATCCATCAAAGTCGGGCGCTTCCCTTGGGGTGCAGCATTCCGTCCCTAGTCCGTATAAAGGTGCTTTATGTCGCTTGTTAATTCCCTTCTGAAAACATCGGCCGTACTGGCCACGCTATCACTGTGCGCACCTCTCAATGCCCAAGGCTTCGGCGCAGCAGGCGTTCTTTCCGGCAAAAACAAGCAAGACCTGCCGCCCATCACCCTTTCTGCAGGGGAACCCATTTCCCAAGGCCCTTGGGCTCTGAAATCCGGCACCTATTACGAATTCGAGATCATTGGCGATGGATCACAAGAACTGGCCCTTGTCGGACCTGAATTTTTCCGCGCAATCTGGATTGACGAGATTGTCATCGAAGGGTTGGAAATCCGTCCGCTTGGCCTTGATAGCGTCGAATTCGATGAGGCCGGAGAGATGGAGATCGGATTTTTAGCGATCAAGCCGGGTCGGTATCATATGAAAATCCCCGGCACTACCGGCGAAACTCAGCGGATCGAGATTACCATCGAATGAACGGCCTCAGTGTCTCTCACCTTTCCTATTCATACGGGGCCAAGCAGGCGCTTGAAGATGTGAGCTTTGACGTGCCTGCTGGCCAGTTCTGTGCTTTGCTTGGGCCAAACGGGGCAGGAAAATCCACGCTTTTCGCGTTGCTGACTCGATTGCTGCGCCCTACAGACGGAAGCATAACAGTTGCAGGTCATGACATGGCCCGCAAACCGCGATTGGCCTTGGCCCAGCTTGGTATCGTCTTTCAACAGACCACGCTGGATATGGATCTAAGTGTGCGCCAGAACCTGAACTATTTCGCTGCGCTCCATGGAATTTCAGGTCGCGATGCTAAGCGGCGCATCGATGCCGCTCTTGATAAACTGTCAATGCTGGACCGCGCCGGTGAAAAGGCACGCGCGCTAAACGGCGGGCACCGCAGACGCACCGAAATCGCCCGCGCCTTGATACATAAACCGTCGGTCCTGTTGCTGGACGAACCGACCGTCGGGCTGGACGCAGCCGCGCGCGCATCGATCACCCAGCATGTGCACCAGCTGTGCGATGAAGGTACGACCGTTCTATGGGCAACCCATCTCACCGACGAAATATCCCCCGATGATCATCTGGTGATTTTGCACCGCGCACAGGTTCTTGCCACTGGACGCTGTGCCGATATCTGCAACGGCACACCTTTACAGGAAAAATTCCTTACCATGACGGCCACCGCCGCATGAGCCCCTATCTCATCTCTTTAATTGCAATCGTCAACCGCGAGGCGTTGCGTTTCATCCATCAACGCGAACGCTTTATCGCGGCCCTTGTGCGCCCCCTGATCTGGTTGCTGGTTTTCGCCGCTGGTTTTCGTGCCGCGCTTGGCCTTAGCATTATCCCGCCCTATCAAACCTACATCACCTACGAGACCTATATCGTGCCCGGCTTGTGCGGCATGATCATGCTGTTCAACGGCATGCAATCGTCGCTAAGCCTTGTCTATGATCGCGAAATGGGGTCGATGAAATTACTGCTTACCAGCCCCCTGCCCCGTTGGTGGCTGCTGTTTTGCAAACTTGTCGGTTCGACCGCTATTTCAATACTGCAGGTCTATGCCTTTCTTGCCATCGCCGCCGCCTTTGGCATTGCCATGCCGTTGACGGGCTATATTGCAGTTCTTCCAGCCTTGGTTGTAGCGGGCATTATGTTGGGCGCATTGGGGTTGGTTCTATCCAGCTTTATCAAGCAACTCGAAAATTTTGCCGGCGTGATGAACTTTGTAATCTTTCCGATGTTTTTTCTGTCATCCGCGCTTTATCCGTTGTGGAAAATGGCCGAAAGCTCCGAACTGTTATACAGCATTTGCGCGATCAACCCGTTTACCCATGCGGTCGAACTGATCCGCTTTGCGCTGTACCTGAACTTTAACGCGGTCGCATTGATCTGGACGCTGCTGGCCACGTTCGCCTTCACCGCTATCGCACTTTGGGGTTACACTCCGTCACGCAACGGGCCCGGCAAAATCGGCTAGATAATGTTTGCCCGATCGTCGGTGATCAGCGCCGGTTGTCCGCCCAAGGTAACGATCCTGTCCGCA
>JAPKCR010000114.1 GCA_026421135.1 Sulfitobacter sp.
CCGCGCAGATCAGCCGATATATGCGCGGGGCGATGCTGGACAACCTGAACCAGGATTACGTGCGCACCGCGCGGGCGAAAGGCCTCAAGGAATCTTCGGTTGTGTTGGTGCATGTCTTGCGCAACTCGATGATCCCGGTTGTGACCGTGATTGCCCTTGGGATGCCCGCGATTTTCGGTGGCGCGATCATCACCGAAAATGTGTTCAAGGTGAACGGCATTGGCCAGCTTTTGCTGACAGCCTTGTTCGCCAATGACTTGCCGATGGTCATGACGCTGACCTTCATCTTTGCCATCCTGATCGTTCTATTTAACCTGGTTGCCGATGTTCTATACGGCCTGCTTGACCCAAGGATCCGCTATGACTGAGCAAGCCATTCCCGCAAGCCCAATCGAGGCCGACATCGAAACTTTTGGCGCGCTGGTGGACAAAGAACCCTCTCGGCCTCCGCGCAGCCAGTGGATCGATGTCTGGCAACAGTTCCGCAAACACAAAGGCGCTGTATTCGGCGGTGGGTTCTTGCTGTTTATTACACTCGCCGTCATTTTTGGCCCCTTCCTGTGGGATGTGGACCCCAAGGCACTGGATATCCGCAACAAGAACTGGCGCCCCGTCTATCAGCTGTTGTTTGACAGCGAGGCCAAGGCTGGTTGGGCGCATCCCTTTGGCACCGATCAATTGGGCCGTGATATCATGGCGCAGATGATTGCAGGCGGTCAGGTGTCAATGGCCGTTGGCTGGTTGGCAATGGCGCTGGCGCTGGTAATTGGGTCTGCAATCGGCGTGATCTCGGGCTATTTCAAAAAGCTCGACTTTTGGCTGATGCGGTTCACCGATCTGGTGTTGTCTCTGCCGATCCTGCCTCTAACGCTTCTTGCGGTGACGCTGTTCCGCCAGCCTTTGAATTCACGCTTTGGCCCCGAAGGCGGGATGTTCATCCTGATCGTGGGCATCATCGGCCTGACATCCTGGATGCAAACCGCCCGGATCGTGCGCGGCGACATTCTGGCGCTAAAGGAACGGGAATTCATTCTGGCCGCGCGGTCAATCGGGACGCGCCCGGGCAAGATCATTCGGCGGCACCTTTTGCCCAACGTCATCTCGCCTATCATGGTATCCGCGACTTTGGGGCTGGCAACCGCGATCATCACAGAAAGCGCGCTGAGCTTTCTGGGTGTGGGCTTTCCTTCGGATTTCCCGACATGGGGCAAGCTGTTGTCCGATGCGGTCAGCCGGATGCAAGAATTCCCCGAGCGGGTTTTGCTGCCTGGCATCGCTATTTCGCTCACGGTGCTGAGTGTAAACTATTTGGGAGATGGTTTGCGCGATGCGCTGGATCCGCGTTTGCGGGGAAGGTGATTGACCTCCGACTTTGATCTGTGTGGCGACTGCCGGATCTGAGTATTTAAAAAAGGGTGAAAGGGGGGATAGTAGTCCTCCCTTTTTTATTTTGTGAATAAGGATACGGTGAGGTGCGCGGCACCTTAAGTGGAACATGGCAAACGAGGCGGCGTAATATTGGGAACTAGTTTCCTCCGCTGCGATCTGCCGTGGGAAATTATTCCGGCAATAGCCCGTTCATGCACAGACGCACCGCTTGATTTTAGCGATTTTTCGCGCCAATTGGGAAATTATTCCATTTCCAAGAGGATTAGGCGATGTTTGAGTCATTCGGTTTTGAAAACACAACCCCGCAGCAGGCATCTGTTCTACTTGCCATCATCATCGGCCTGTTATTTGGCGTCTTTGGCCAGATTACCAAGTTTTGTTTCCGAAGATCCCTGATCGGTGAGGATCGTGTTTCCGCAGCTGGCGTTTGGCTGACAGCACTCGCCTTTGCCGTTGTCGGGACGCAAGCGGCGGTTTCTATGGGATGGATCACCTTTGACGAACATCGCTATATGATATCGGACCTACCGGTTGCGGCGATCATTGTTGGCGGGCTTTTGTTCGGGGCCGGTATGGTATTGACCCGTGGATGTGTGTCCCGTCTGACCATTTTAGCGGGGTCCGGTAATTTGCGTGCTGCCCTTGTCGTTGTTGTCTTTGCCATCGTAGCCCATGCCACGTTGAAGGGGTTGTTAGCCCCTATGCGGGTCGCCTTGGGCAGCTTGACGGTCGACATGGGAGAGAGCATCAGTCTTGCTGCATTGCCGGGTGGCGCGTGGCTGTGGACGGCTGTGATTGCCGTGCCTGCGCTGGTCTATGGACTGCGGTCGGGCAATGGCGTGGGTACGCTGGCAATGGCAGCCATCATTGGCTTGCTTGCACCGCTGGCATGGGTTGGCACCGGATTTATCCTGTTTGACGACTTTGACCCCATTGCGATGGAAAGCCTGTCTTTCACCTCCCCCGCTGCCGAGAGCCTGTTCTGGGTAGTAGCAAGCAGTGCTGTGCCTGCCGGTTTCGGTGTTGGCCTTGTTGGCGGCGTTTTGGCCGGCGCATTGATCGCAAGCCTGACCTTTGGCGGGTTTAGCTGGCAGAGCTTTGAGAGCCCTGCCCAGACGGGCCGCTATATGGCGGGCGCTGCTTTGATGGGCATTGGTGGTGTTCTGGCGGGCGGCTGCACGTTGGGGGCTGGCTTGTCAGGTGTCCCGACCCTGTCGCTGGCCGCAATACTGGCCATCGTGATGATCGGCGTTGGCGTTCTGGCCACGAACGCCGCCTTGCGTGCTGCCCCTGCTGGCCGCTTGGCACACAGCTAAACCGTTAGTGGATTTTGCTGCGGAGCCGCCGCAACATCCACCATACCAAGCCAACGGCAACCGGCACAGCGAGGGCAGTCAATATGCCTTTGCTGATGCCAAGAGGTTCGGCCAACGGGTACAGTGCGTAGCTGGCAAGCGACACGGCGTAATAGCTGATTGCCACAACCGACAGCCCTTCGACCGTGTGTTGCAGACGCAGCTGTAGGTCTGACCGTCGGTCCATGCTGGCCAGTATTTCCTGATTCTGGGCCGAGCGTTCTACATCCACCCTGGTACGCAGCAATTCCGAGGCGCGGATGGCGCGGGCCGACATTGACTGCAACCGCATCTCGGACGATTTGACGGTGCGCATGGCGGGCTCGTAGCGGCGCATCATGAACTCATCAAACCCCTGCCGCGACATGAAACGCATCTCTCGCAGTGCAGAAATCCGTTGGGTGACGATCGCCTGATATGCCTCGGTCGCGCCGAAGCGATAGGAGGTTTCGGCCGACAAGGTTTCAAGCTGCACCGAGATGTCCAAAAGCTTGTGCAACGTGTCCTCGGCCATCGCATCAGACGCCCGCATCGTTGCCATCAGATTGGTTAGTTCCCCGTCCAGATCGTTCAGTTGCCCACCAAATTCGCGCACTTTGGCAAAGCCCAGCATTGACATGGATTTATAGGTCTCGATCTCGCACATCCGTTGAACGATGCGGCCCAGGCGGCGGTCGCCTGTCTCGGGGGCTGCAAAGATCGCCATACGCATGTGACCAGCGGAGTCGATCCGGAAATCGCTGGCCACCGTGGCACCATCATCCAGCACATTGGCGACGGCAAGGCTTTCGGGCACGAACCAATCCCGCAGCGCGTCGGCGATCTGTACGTCATTCTCAGGCCGCTTGACCAGCCGCAGCAGGATCGAGGTGATGCGCTCTGCATTCAGTCCGGCGCGCCAATTTTTGGGAAAGACATCGAATTCAGTCGGATCGAACGGGCGGTCGCTGATCTGTTCGGAAAACACCGTATAGGTCACGAATTCCGTGTGCTGCTCCCACTTCAGCGCGTATTTTCCCATTGGGCCGTAATAATGAGTGGCATTGCCGGCGGGGAGCGGCGCGCCATAGTGCTTTAGAAGTGCGGACAAGTGTTCAAGATCGACTGATCTGTCACGGGTTGCAGCATCACCAGGCGGGCGAATGGCAAGGTAGGCTGCGACATGGGGCGCGCTGAGCGATGGGAACGGGCGAGCATGCAGCTCGCTGTTAAGTTCATAGCGTAACGGGTGATCTTTTATCGCAACCATCGTGATTTCATCTCTGAGTTTAGGTATTTCGAGGGACAATACAGGTTTCGCCACCAAAGTGTATCAATAAATTCAACATTTACAATGCGTTACGGTGTACCGTTGAATACCGACGGTTATACTTCGACAAACTTGGCCAAGGATCGGTCTCGTATTATTCGTTTACGCCTAGCGAGAAACGCAAACAGCCTTCGCCAATGCTTGAAATAGACACTGCTCGATGTGAGCACTAGCGCTCAGCAACCGCGAAATCAAAAACGCCCCACCATTTCTGGCGGGGCGCTTTTTACTAATCCTATGGCCATGCTAGGCGCTATTGGAGTTAGTCGATCATTGGAAGTAGCTTGTCCAAGCTGGCCTTTGCATCGCCATAGAACATCCGCGTGTTGTCTTTGAAAAACAACGGGTTTTCGATGCCGGAATAGCCGGTGCCCTGCCCGCGTTTGGACACGATGACGTTCTTGGCCTTCCAGCATTCCAGAACCGGCATACCGGCGATAGGACTGTTGGGGTCATCTTGTGCGGCAGGGTTAACGATGTCATTGGACCCGATCACGATGGCAACATCCGTCTTGGGGAAGTCGTCGTTGATCTCGTCCATCTCCATCACGATGTCATAAGGCACCTTGGCTTCGGCCAGCAGCACGTTCATGTGACCCGGCAGACGCCCCGCAACGGGGTGAATGGCGAAACGCACGTTCTTGCCTTGGGCGCGCAGCTTTTTAACCAACTCGCTGACCGCTTGCTGAGCCTGTGCAACTGCCATCCCGTAACCCGGAATAATGACAACACTGTCAGCTTCGTTCAACAGCGAAGCAACACCATCTGCCTCAATCGCGACCTGTTCGCCTTCGACGGCCATTTGTTCGCCTGCAGGGCCACCAAAGCCGCCCAAGATCACGCTGACAAAGGACCGGTTCATCGCCTTACACATGATGTAGGATAGGATCGCACCCGAGGAGCCAACCAGCGCGCCAACAACGATCAACAGATCATTGCCAAGCGAGAAGCCGATCGCCGCCGCGGCCCAGCCGGAATAGCTGTTCAGCATCGACACGACTACCGGCATGTCCGCGCCACCAATGCCCATGATCAGATGATAGCCAATGAACAAGGCCGCCAACGTCATCAGGAACAGCGGCAGGAAGCCACCAGTGTTAAAGTACCAGATCAACGAAAGCACCGCGACAGAAGCCGCCGCGATGTTCAGCATGTGACCACCCGGGAGCTTTTCCGCAGTGGACGACACGCGCCCCGCCAGCTTGCCATAAGCAATGACGGAACCAGTGAAAGTCACCGCCCCGATGAACACACCCAAGAAAAGTTCGACGCGCAGAATGCTTAGCTCGACACCGGATTTCTTGGCGATCAAAGCCGCGAAAGTGCCAAGTTCTTTGACGTCACCACCATCGGCGATAAAGCCACCCACGCGGCCGATCTCGAAATGTGCGATCAGACCGACGAACACCGCAGCCAGACCCACAAGGCTGTGCATCGCGGCAACCAGTTCGGGCATCTGCGTCATTTGTACTTTTGTTGCCAGTTGATAGCCGATGGCACCGCCACCCCCGATCAGAATGATCGACAAAAGCCACAAGCCAGAGCCCGGCCCGATCAGTGTTGCAGCCACGGCCAAAGCCATACCTACAATACCATACCATACCGCGCGTTTCGCGCTTTCCTGCCCGCTCAGCCCGCCAAGCGACAGGATAAACAGGATTGCTGCGACTACATAAGCCGCTGTTGTGAAACCAAAATCCATGAACCCTGCCCCCTTAAGATTTCTGGAACATGGCGAGCATGCGCCGTGTCACGAGGAAGCCGCCGAATATGTTGATCCCACACATGAAGACCGACAAAGCCGCCAAAATGATCACCAAGAAGGACCCTGACCCGATTTGCATCAGCGCGCCCAGAATGATGATCGACGAGATCGCATTCGTCACCGCCATCAAAGGTGTGTGCAAGCTGTGCGCCACGCCCCAAATGACTTGGAAACCGACAAAGACCGCCAGAACAAACACGATAAAATGCTGCATAAAGCTGGCCGGAGCCACCAAACCAACCGCCAGCAGCAATGCGCCGCCAACTGCAAGCAACGTGACTTGCGACTTGGTCTGCTTCTTGAACGCTGCTGTTTCAGCCGCGCGCTTTTCTTCTTGTGTCAGTTCCTTGACGGGTGCCTTTTTCGGGGCAGCCGCAATTGCCGCCACTTTTGGTGGGGGCGGCGGGAAGGTCACTTCGCTGGCGTGGGCAATTGTGGCACCACGGATCACGTCGTCTTCCATGTTGTGGTTGATCACGCCGTCTTTTTCTGGCGTCAGATCGGTCAACAAATGACGGATGTTGGTCGAATAAAGCGTAGACGCTTGCGTACCCATCCGGCTTGGGAAGTCTGTATAGCCGATGATGGTAACACCATTCGCTGTAATGACTTTCTCATCCATCTTTGTCAGCTTGCAGTTGCCGCCCTTTTCCGCTGCCAGATCGATTATCACCGACCCCGGCTTCATCGCAGCGACCATATCTTCGGTCCACAGCTCTGGCGCTTCGCGGTTGGGGATCAACGCGGTGGTGATTACGATGTCGATTTCCGGTGCCAACTCGCGGAATTTGGCCAGCTGTGCTTCGCGGAATTCAGGTGAGGAAACAGAGGCATAGCCGCCAGAGGTAGACCCGTCCTGTTGTTCTTCTTCGAAATCGAGGTAGACAAATTCTGCACCCATGGATTCGACCTGCTCGGCCACTTCTGGGCGCACGTCAAACGCGTAGGTAATCGCACCCAGGCTTGTCGCCGTACCGATCGCAGCAAGACCCGCAACACCGGCACCGACGACCAGAACTTTGGCCGGGGGCACCTTGCCCGCAGCTGTGATCTGACCGGTGAAGAAACGACCGAAGTTATTGCC
>JAPKCR010000741.1 GCA_026421135.1 Sulfitobacter sp.
AGCGTGACATGATGCTTAGTCCGAACCATCGGGTTCTCGTGGCGAATGACAAAACGGCGCTGTATTTCGAGGAGCGCGAGGTGTTGGTTGCAGCCAAGCACCTGACGGGTGTGCAGGGCGTCGAGGTAATCGCGGACACGGACACGACATATTACCATTTCATGTTCGACCACCACGAGGTCGTGTTGTCAGACGGTGTATGGAGTGAAAGCTTTCAACCCAGTCAGGAAAGTTTGGCGGGCATCGGCAACGCGCAACGAACTGAAATTCAGGATATTTTCCCCGAGTTGGCGACGCCAGAGGGCGCTGATGCCTATCTGTCTGCCCGCCGTACGCTCAAAAGCGGTGAAGTCGGCATGCTTATCAGCTAGGCAGGTTTCGAACCCGTGCCGCGTTGGGTGCTAGCGGTTAGGATTTTCGGCGCGCCATTTTTCCCAAGCCTCTGGCGTGTCCAGATCGCGGCGCGCGTGTTCACCTGAAAGCGGGATAAGGACGGATCTATCCTTGGCAGCGACGACAATCTCGCGACCACCATTATCGCCGGTCAACTTAGCGAATTCCGGGAAATGGACGGCACTAAAGATAATGGGGTGACCCGGCTCTCCTTGCTTGGTCGCCCCGCGCCATATCGTTTGGTTTGACTCCAAATCAACCGATTGCAAGCATTTCCTAAGGTCCTCAATTGTTAGATCTGGCAGATCGGCGAGCAATAACATCGCGGCAGGTGTGTCTGACGGTAGCGCTGAAAATCCGCGTCTTAGCGATGCAGCCATACCTTCGGCCGCGTCGGGAACGGCAATCCGTGTCACCTCGAGATCCCCGATCACGTCGTAGCGCGGGTGTGGTTTAGACGGTAGCGTCACAATGACTGGCCCTGAATTGGAGCCCAAGGCCATCATCACCTGACGCCGAAGCAACGGTACGCCGTCAACGACCTCAAGCAGTTTGTCGCGGCCCCGCATGCGGGAAGACTGGCCAGCGGCAAGCAGGATGATCGGGATAACGGTTTTATTCATGCCAAAGCACTAACGTGAATTTGAGGTGGCGTTAAGCCTTAGCCGCGCATGCGGGCACCGTCGACATCAAACAAGGGTGTGGTGATCAGCCGGGCAGGGCACATTTTGCCCAATATCTCGATCTCTACCATAAGGCCGTCGCGTTTGCTGCCCGTCGGGACAAACCCCAACGCAACGGATTTACGCGCGAAATGCGAATATCCGCCCGAAGTGCAGAAACCTACGACCTGACCGTCATGCCAAATGGGCTCATAACCGTGCACATCGGCATCGATGCTATCTACCTCGAACGCGCAAAGCGTGCGATCCGAACCAGCGGTTCGTTCAGCCTCGGCGGCCGTACGTCCAATGAAATCGACGTTCTTCTTGAAATTGATGAACCGGTCCAGCCCCGTTTCAGCGGCTGTATAATCGGGGGAAAATTCAGACATCCAACTGCCAAAAAATTTGTCGAGCCGCAGTGACATCATCGCACGCATCCCGAACGGCACCATGTCAAAGGCGCGCCCGGCATCCCAAAGGGTGTTCCAAAGGCTCCGTTGATCCATCGGGTCACAGTAAATCTCAAAACCCAGATCACCGGTGTAGCTGACACGCTGAACCAAGCAATTCACCATACCAACGGTCATTTCGCGAATATCCATGAACCGCACTGTGCTGACATCATCGCGGGTGCAGGCGGCCAGAACCTTTGCGGCATTCGGCCCCGCGATCTGGAACCCTGTGCGTTTGTCGGAAATGTTTTCGATCTGCACATCGCCCTGTAAATGCTGGGTAAACCAGCGCATATGATACGCCTGCGCGCCGTAGGATGCGGTTAGTTGAAAGGTCTTTTCGTCCAGACAGGACATGGTGAAATCACCAATCAGCCTGCCATTCTCCGATAACATTGGTGTCAGCGACAT
>JAPKCR010000115.1 GCA_026421135.1 Sulfitobacter sp.
GACCAAGGTTCTATCAGGCACAGTCAGTTATCCTACACCACCGTTCGAGCAGCCCGAAGACGGGTTTGCATTGCTATGTTGTTGCTTGCCTGACGGTGATCTTGAGTTGGACGTTTAACATGGGTGCCTTGGATGGATTGCGGGTCTTGGACTTGAGCCGAATTCTAGCAGGTCCGACAGCGACACAGTTACTGGGTGATTTTGGTGCGGACATCATCAAGGTGGAACGCCCCGATACGGGCGATGACACCCGTGGATGGGGCCCACCTTTCGTGACCGACAAAGATGGTCAACCGACCCGTGAGAGCGCATATTATCTGTGTGCCAATCGCAACAAACGCTCAATCGGGGTTGATATTGCGACAGCCGAGGGTGCCGCGACAGTGCGCGCATTATTGGCCCATTGCGATGTGTTGGTCGAGAATTTCAAACCCGACGGTTTGGCGAAATACGGGTTGGATTACGCCAGCCTTTGCGATGAGTTCCCTGGGTTGGTCTATTGCTCGATCTCGGGTTTTGGTCAAACTGGTCCCAATCGCGACAAGCCCGGCTATGATTTGCTTGCCCAAGCGTATGGCGGAATTATGAGCCTGACAGGTGCGCCCGATCGTGAACCAATGAAGGTCGCAGTTGGCATCGCGGACGTTATGACGGGCATGTACGCCAGCAACGCAGTTTTGGCCGCTCTGCGCCACAAGGATAAAACTGGCGAGGGGCAGCACATTGATATCGCCTTGGTAGATTGCCAAATCGCGTGGTTGATCAATGAGGGTACGAATTATCTGACCAGCGGCAACGTCCCGACGCGGCGCGGCAATGGGCACCCGAATATCGTGCCGTATCAAGTGTTTGAAGTTGCAGACGGACACGCTGTTGTCGCCGTTGGCAATGATGCGCAATTCGTTCGGTTCTGTGACTTGCTTGGATGCAGCGATCTGGCGGTTGATCCTGACTACGCCACCAATGCGGCAAGGCTACTTAATCGTGATACGCTGATTGCAATTCTCAGCGGGATTCTGATCGACGTCGAACGCGACTGGCTCATTGGCGAAATGGAAGCGCGCAAGATACCCGGTGGGCCGATCAATGATCTGGCTGATGTATTTGAAACCGATCAGGTCGCCGCGCGAGATATGAAAATCGAAATGCCGCATCCCGTGGCTGCATCCGGCAAGGTCGACCTGATCGGCAATCCGGTTAAGTTTTCAAAGACACCCGTAACCTATCGCCGCGCGCCGCCCGTTTGTGGCGCAGACACCGATGACATCATCAAAGAATTCTTGAATTCAGACGACATATGAAAAGGAACACATCATGCATTTCTTAACTGACGCACAACGCGATCTACAGGCCCGTGCCAAAGCCATGTCCGACACATATGTTAAAGACATGGCCGCCGAATTGGACCGCACGGAACAATATCCTTGGGACACCACTAAAAAGCTCGCTGAGGCTGAGTTTATGGGCATGACGATCCCGAAGGAATATGGCGGGCAGGGGCTCGGGTATCTCGACACGGTGTTGGTCATTGAGCAGATGGGCCGCAATTGCGGTGTGACTGCACGCATCGTGGTCGAAGCCAATATGGGTGGCATCGGTGCGATCATGGCGTATGGGTCTGAGGAGCAGAAAAAGTTAGTCGCACCTTATGTCTTGGCGGGTGACAAGCCTGCGATTTGCATCACAGAACCAGCCGCCGGATCAGCTGCGACGGAAATGACCACCACGGCTGAAAAAGTTGATGGCGGCTTTCGGTTGAACGGCACCAAACACTGGATCACGGGTGGCGGCGTGTCCAAAGTCCATTTGATTTTCGCCCGCGTTGTTGAAAATGGCGAAGACCTTGGCATTGGAGGCTTCATAGCCATCCGCGGTGAGGACGAGGGCCTCGTTGTTGGTGATCGCGAGCCGTCTATGGGTCTGCGTGCGATCCCGGAAACGCAGCTGCATTTTCAAGATTTGTTCCTGCCTGATGCGCGCGCTGTAACGTTGCCGAATGGCTATCGCAAAGGGTTTGCCGCGCTGATGAACGCCTATAACGCGCAACGTGTTGGTGCCGCGACTGTTGCCCACGGCATCGCGCAAGGCGCCTATGAACGGGCTGTTGATTTCGTCAAAACACGCGAACAATTTGGCCGCCCAATTGCAGAATTTCAGGGGTTGCAGTGGATGTTGGCGGACATGTCCACCGGCCTCGCCGCAGCGCAGGCGTTGATTTACAAGGCGGCAATGGGCACGGGCGGGCAATTCCCTGACATGCAAGAAGCGGCACAGGCCAAGATTTTTGCGTCCGATAACGCGATAAAAGTGACGGGTGATGCGCTGCAATTGCATGGCGCCATGGGCTATTCCCGCAACCTACCGATGGAACGGATGTGCCGCGATGCGCGGATGTTTACAATTGGTGGCGGCACAGGTCAGATGTTGCGCAATCAGGTGGCAAGTTCGCTTTTGGGCATCAAGTTACCGCAAACGCGCGCGGGTCATCTTAAGCTGGCTGCGGAATAGGGTATGAGCAAACTCGACCGGTTCGGCGCCCCCGTATCTCACCACGATCAGGCAGATATTGATGTTTTTGGACAGGCCGCCGAACTGATGCTCGGCTTTGCGCCTGATCCTGTTGGCATGATCAAGGAAGTGCTGAAGAAGTCACCGGATTTCATCATGGCACGGTGTTTTTTGGCGGGTGTGTATCTGATCGCAAGTGACAAACGTCGCCAACCTTTGTTGCACCAACAATATGCTGAGCTGTGCAAGTTGGCGGATCGTGCAAACGCCCGCGAAAAGGGTCACATCCACGCCATCGGCCTTTGGGTTGCTGGTGATCTTTACGGATCATCGCAAGCCTACGCCGACATTTTGAACGATTTCCCACGCGACATCGTAGCGCTTCAATACGGGCAACAAACTGATTTCTTGCTTGGAAGCGCGAGTTCAACGCGTGACCGGCCCGCACGCATGGCGGCGCACTGGTCGCAGGAAGATCCGCAGTATTCCTATATTCTGGGCATGCAGGCTTTCGGATTGGAAGAAGCGGGGCATTACGCTGCTGCGCAGGCTTTGGCCGAGCGGTCGGTTGCGATGAACCCCAAAGACACATGGGGCGTTCACGCCTTGGCCCACTGCCTTGAAATGCAGGGAAAACCTGACGAGGGCGTCACGTTCATGACGTCCTGCGAGGAACATTGGGGACACGACAATTACCTGTCGATTCACAACCGCTGGCACTTGTCTTTGTATCATATCGAGCGCTGCGAATTTGATGAAACGCTTGCGATGCATGACGCGCATATGGTGGTGACGCCCAAGTCAGAGCTGATGGATGCCCATGACAGTGCTGCCTTGTTGTGGCGCCTAAATCTGGACGGCGTCGATGTGGGCGATCGGTGGAATCCGGTTGCCGATAAATACGCCGAAGTGGTGGATCAGGCCTACATGGCGTTTACCGATTTGCATGCCATGATGTCCTTTGCCGCCACAGGCCGCGAGGCAGAGGCACAGGCCCAATTGGCAGCATTGGAAACTGCGGCGACGCAAGCAGGCACCGCTGGCGATATCATCCGCATTGCGGGCCTCCCGCTGGTGCGTGGGTTCCACGCGTTCGGGCGCGGCGAGTATGCACAGGCCAAACAGCTTTTGTCCGCTGCTCGTCACAACAGCCACCTGATCGGTGGATCAATTGCACAGCGCGACGTTATCAACTGGACCCTCACAGAGGCCGCCATGCGCGATGGCGACACGGCAACGGTCCGCGCGTTGATCGCGGAACGCACGCTCATGAAACCCCACTCACCCCTCACGGATATGTTCACCCGCCGCGCGGCGTAATATTTTAACATCTCAGAAAAGGAGGCCCGCCATGACAGGTCAGAAAAATGCAAAATTGATGGACCGGCGCAGCGCCGCCATTTCGAACGGTGTCGGCCTGATGCATCCGGTCTTTGCGCGCGAAGCCCTGAACGCCGAACTTTGGGATGTTGATGGCAACCGATTTATCGACTTTGCGTCTGGGATTGCGGTGACCAACTGTGGTCATCGTCACCCACACATTGTGGCGGCCGTTGCGGACCAGTTGGCGGCGTTTACCCACACCTGTCAGCACGTCGCCCCCTACGAGAACATGATTGAGTTGGCTGAGAAGCTGAACGAAATAGTGCCTGGTGATTTTGAGAAAAAGACCGCGTTTTTTACCAGCGGCGCTGAAGCTGTTGAAAATGCAGTGAAACTTGCGCGGGCCTTTACAGGGCGCAATGGCGTCATTGCCTTTGGTGGCGGGTTTCACGGGCGCACGTTTATGGGCATGTCGTTGACGGGTAAGGTCGCGCCCTACAAGGCGGGTTTCGGGTCGATGATGCCTGATGTCTATCACGTCCCCATGCCGCGCGCTTTGGCTGGCGTGAACCAAGATGTCGCAATGGCGGGGATTAAAACCCTGTTCAAAGAAGCGATTGAACCTGCGCGTGTTGCCGCGATCATCATCGAACCTGTTCAGGGCGAAGGCGGTTTTTATCAAGCGCCTGACTCCTTGATTACCGCGTTGCGCGCTTTGTGTGATGAACACGGAATTCTTCTGATCGCGGACGAAGTGCAGTCAGGTTTCGGTCGCACCGGCAAAATGTTTGGCATGCAGCACTACGGCGCCAGTGCCGATTTGACCGCGATGGCCAAAGGGCTTGCAGGTGGTATGCCTTTGTCTGCGGTGACGGGCCGTATGAACGTCATGGATCATGTAGGGCCGGGCAGTATTGGTGGCACATATGGCGGCAATCCGTTGGCAGTGGCCGCGAGTCTCGCCGTTTTGGACATCATCGAAAATGAGGGCCTGTGCGCCCGCGCTGAAATGCTGGGCGGGGTCCTGACGAAACGGTTGAATGGGTTGCGCACGTCAATCCCTCAAATCGCCGAGGTGCGGGGGCCGGGCTTTATGGTTGCCGCAGAGTTTTGCGACCCCGAAACTGGTGTGTCTTTGCCTGCAATGGCAAATGCGGTCAAAGAAGGGGCGCGCGCACGCGGCTTAATTTTGTTGACCTGTGGCGTCGATGGCAATGTCATCCGGTTCCTCGCGCCGTTGACCATCCAAGAGACAGTGATGGACGAAGCGCTTGATATTCTTGAAGCTGTCATGATCGAGGCGAGCGAAGCTGCACATGCGTAAATCGACTACATATACAGTAGGGTGCCATGGGTAAGACCAAAGTCACATCAACTCATTGGGGCACATACCACGTGCGCACTAAAGGTGGGCGTGTATCTGAGATCGTGCCGCATCCAGATGACCCTGCACCGGCCGAGATCGGAGCAGGTATGGCAGAGGGCGTGCACCATCGCAGCCGGATTGCGCGTCCTGCGATACGTGAAAGTTTCCTCAAGCACGGGATTGATGCGCCGCGTAACAAACGCGCGACCGAACCGTTTGTCGAAGTCCCTTGGGATGAGGCGCTTGATATCACAGCGCAGCACCTTTCGCGTGTGAAGGCCGACCATGGAAATCAGGCGATTTTTGGTGGATCGTACGGATGGGCCAGCGCGGGGCGGTTCCATCACGCTCAAAGTCAGATACATCGGTTTTTGAATTTCTTTGGCGGCTACACAGGGTCGGTTGATACCTATAGCTATGCTGCCGTTAGTGCGTTGATGCCCCATATTGTCGGTCGCTTTTCGGGCATGGTTCTGGACGGCGCGACATCTTGGGATGCAATCGCGGGACACTGTGACTTGATGGTGATGTTCGGCGGCATGGCCGACAAGAATGCGCAGATCAATGCGGGTGGCGTTGGGCGCCACACATTGGTGGAATGGCTGGGACGGGCCAAAGCCGGGGGAACGGATTTCATCAACATCAGCCCGTTGCGCAGTGATGGTCCAACGGTCACGCAGGCCGAGTGGTTGGCACCGCGGCCAAACACCGACACCGCATTGATGCTGGCACTTGCATATGTGCTGCAAACCGAAGGGCTTGCAGATCAGGCATTTTTGGATCGTTACACGACAGGCTATGCACGCTTTTTGCCATATCTTTTGGGCCAATCAGACGGCCAACCGAAGACACCGGAATGGGCGAGCAGCATCACAGGGCTTGCGCCAGATACCATCACACAGCTTGCGCGCCGGATGGCTAGCGGGCGGACAATGATTACGGTTGCTTGGGCATTGCAACGTGCAGATCATGGCGAACAGCCGTGCTGGATGGCGATCGTTCTCGCCGCGATGTTGGGACAAATTGGATTACCAGGTGGCGGCTTTGGCATCGGTTATGGATGCGCCAATGGTGTCGGCAACCCGACTTACCCCATTCGGTTTCCGGCATTCCCACAAGGTCGCAACCCTATACCGGACCGAATTCCAGTCGCCCGGATAAGTGACGCCCTTTTGTCTCCTGATGTACCCTATCGGTTCAACGGTCAAGATCGTGTCTATCCCGATATCAAAATGGTCCATTGGACAGGCGGCAATCCGTTCCATCATCAGATGGACCTTGGCAAGTTGGTCAGGGCGTTTCAGCAACCCGAAGTTATCGTTGTTAACGAGGTTTGGTGGACGGCCACCGCGCGTCATGCTGACATCGTTTTACCCGCGACGTCGGCGTTAGAGCGGCGTGATATTTCGATGGTCCGTTGGGATCCATTGATTGCCCACATGGATCAAGCAATTGAACCGCATGGCGAGGCGCGGAGTGACTATGCGATCTTTACCGGACTGGCTGAGCGCTTGGGACTAAAGGATGCCTTTACCGAAGGCCGCACTGCGGATGAGTGGATTGATCATATTTGGGGCCAAGCGCGCGATGCCGCCTTGGAACAGGGTGTAACGCTTCCTACCCGCGTTGATCTCGCGGCAGCGGGTACGCATACCCGTGAGGTGAATGCCGAACCAACTGTCCTGTTGGCGGC
>JAPKCR010000742.1 GCA_026421135.1 Sulfitobacter sp.
GATGGCGTGGGAGCGCAAACGCGGCAAACTCGAAGAGTTCAACCGGTACGTTCTCAGCGACGGAAAAGACGCTTTTGGCATGATTGCAGGCCCTGCGGAAACACTGCGAGGTATCCGATATGCGATTACGCTGGATGCAGACACTCAATTGCCGCCGGGGTCAGCTCTACGCCTCGTAGGCATTATGGCACATCCGCTGAACAAGGCCGTCGTCGAACAAGAAAGCGGGCGAGTTGTGTCAGGTCACGCAATTTTGCAGCCGCGGATCGAGATTTTGCCAAAGCTCGATAGTGGCACGCATTTCACGCATCTATATGGCGGGGATACCGCGATTGATATCTACAGCCGGGCCGTGTCGGACGTTTATCAGGATTTATTCGGGACCGGTATTTATGTGGGCAAGGGCATCTACGATATCGCGGCCTTGCATAAAAGCATGTCGGGCCGAGTCCCAGACAATCATATCTTGAGCCACGATTTATTTGAAGGGTTGCGCGGCAGGGCCGCATTGGTCAGCAACCTGGTTCTTTACGAAGATCTGCCGGCAACCTATCCCGAATTCGCAATGCGCCAGCATCGCTGGATCCGCGGTGATTGGCAGCTTGTTCCGTGGCTGGGTCGCAAGGTGCCTGTGGTGGATGGCGGAACCGAAAGGACAACCTTTTCCGGTCTGGATCGGTGGAAGTTGGTGGACAACCTTCGTCGCAGTCTGATGTCTCCCGCATTGTTGCTTTTTTTCATCGGGGGCTGGCTCCTTATGCCGGGTAGCGCTTTGGTCTGGACGGGTTTGGCGGTTGCTGCTCCGGGCAGCTATCTAATCGGCGAAGTGTTTTCTATTGCCACTGGTGGTGTCCGTCGAGGCGCATTAGGCAATGCTATCCATAATATCCGTACCACCAGCGGGCGTTGGTTTTTCTTCATTGCCTTTCTGGTTAGCGACACACTGATCGCGCTGGATGCGATTTTTCGCACGCTTTGGCGTGTCTGTGTGACGGGCAGGAACCGGTTGGAATGGACCTCGGCCGCACATGCATCGGCAGATACGTCTAACGGCAGCGTCCGCCGAGCATCGTGGCATCTAATGTGGCCGTCTTCGGCTCTTGCGGTGGTGATGGCGGGCCATCTGGCGCTTTTTGATCCGCAAGGGTTTTGGACGGCTGTGCCCGTTCTTGTGCTATGGCTGATGGCCCCCGAGATTTCGGTATGGAGTGCGCGGCCACGGTTTTTTCGCACCCAGTCATTAAGCGAGCCACAGCGCAAATTTCTTACCCTTGCGGCGCGGCGCACCTGGTATTTCTTTGAAACTTTCGTAGGGCCGGATGATAACTGGTTGCCTCCTGACAACTATCAATTTGGCCAGAACGAAGAGATCGCCCACCGCACGTCGCCCACCAACATCGGCATGTATCTTGTATCGGCATTGGCGGCGCGTGACATGGGATTTGTTACCACAAGTGATTTTGCCGCCCGCACGCGCAATACCCTCGACACGCTTGATCACATGGAGATGTATCGCGGTCATTTCCTGAATTGGTACGACACACAAACGCTGGACCTGCTAGAGCCCCGGTATATCTCGGTCGTAGATAGTGGCAATTTGGCGGTGTCGTTGATTACGCTAAAACAAGGATGTTTTGATCTGGTCGATGGCCCTGTGGTCGGGCCTGAAAATTTCACCAGCCTTGAAGTAGCACTGGATCTATTGTGTATGGCGCTTCGCGATGCTCCAGCGCAGGACAATTTTATATTGGATCAAGCTGAGCGGGCCATTCGCGAAGAAATCTCACACGCCACCGCGTCACCATTGCATTGGAAGGCGAGCTTTGCAGCCCTCGACGGTCCGCATTGGCAGGAACTTGAAGTTATCGCGTTGGAGGCAATCGAGAATTCTCCTGATCTTTCGGTGGATCAAACAACGGA
>JAPKCR010000743.1 GCA_026421135.1 Sulfitobacter sp.
TCGAAAAGCTGACCGAACAGAATGAGCAGTTCCGGCAGGTTCTTTGTACAAGTCACAACATTCAACCGGTACTCGTGGCGTTGCAACCCGGTGCGGGCACCGGCAAAGAAATCCATTTTGACCGCGACTAGTTCTTTCGATTTGAAACCGGGAATGGAGAGGTCTGGATCGATGGCGTTGCCAATCAGGTCAAGGCCGACTGCACTTGATTGGTCATGTCTCTCTTTCGAGGCAAAGCCGCCAAGTGGCTAGTCTGTAAATCTAGGGGCTGGTCATCTTAGGAGTCGTCCAAATCCGGCACTGACCCAAGCCTGACTATGAAGGTTGGGTCTCCAACTTCACCGGAGTTTGGGTCTTCTATGACTGAATAGGCATCAACACCGACGCAACTTTCAGAGCGATGCTCGCGTTCAGCACGTAATTGCGCCTCGTGAGACGAGGAATATTTTATCTGTTTATCAATGCTCAAGCTGACCCGACCATCTCGCCCGGCCTTCTTTTCGACGTAGGTCTGGCAGATGTAATGCACCTTGGGGTCGTTTTTGTTTTCTTCGCTCATGTCAGTCTCCTGATCTGAATTACCAGACGATTGTGGTGCGTTTCGCAAGCATATTTCGTCCCGATTATCGGCCCAATCAAAATACGCCCCAGTTGAACGGATCGCTCAGCTAGGGCGTATGAGTAGCGTGATATTTCCAGATACGCCATCGGCGGCTACTTCAGTTTTTTGCCGCCAATTGCAACCGAGGGCTTGCCTGTCAAAGAATTTGCCGTCGCTAGTACTTTCGGCTTCTCTTGTTTTGGTTTCTTGACCTCTTTCTTGCTATTTTTGCCTTTAGCCATGGGATGTCCTTCCAATATGCAGCGATCCAGAGCCGGAATGGCAGGGGCTTGGCTGCGGTATTACACTTTCGCCAGTCTCGGGAAAAAGTGGTCTTGATCTGTCGGGCTTACGTTAGCTTAACACCTTTCTAAGGTGCTTCGTCCATCGCCCTTTGCTGACCGCGCGAGATTGTCATGCTGGCGTCTCAAACTTTGCATTTGCCGCTGCAAAATCTTCGGGAGTACCGATCTCTGTCCAGTTCAGGCGTGTGATATCAAGTGCACGAAATACGACGCCTTGCGCCACCTGACTTGCATAGGCCGCTTCGTAATAGTCTTGCAGGATAGCATAGTTTTTCATCATCTTCGCAAGTTCTGCGAAAAGAAGTGGGCCAGTCTTGGCGCTGATTTTTTCAATCGCCATAGATTCATCCAAAGCCAGCTTTGGTTCAACGGTTTTCCCGACCTCGAGGACCTGCAGCAGATTGTCTGTGATGACTTTGACCTCTTTGTCCTCGAGGGCGATGTTACGGTCGATGCACAACACATTCGCCTGATCAGTATCGACAAGCTGGCGCAAGATTTTGACGTCGAATACTACGTCAGCGTCGAATTTGATAAACTCAGCCGAGCCGATGGCGGGCGCGGCGAGCATCGAGGAATAACCTGTGTTCGTGTCGCGGTACCGTTCGTTGATGACATATGTTGCGCGGATGCCCTAAAATGTCTTGTCTATGAACTGCTTGTTTCCGTGGTTCATGTCATATCGTCCTACCCGTGTCGGGATAAGAAAGATTACTTTTCGAACCGATGTTTCTGGTTTTCGCCTATGTTTTTTCTCTGAGCCAGGATTTGTAGGGGCCCCAGAACAGCTGACTTGCCGCAAAGATCCAAAGCATTGGAACAAGTTGATTGAAGATCAGGCCAGCAGAGAGCATGAAAATAAACACGCCTTCATCAAAGGCGAGTATTTTGCGTCGCTCCCTGATGAACTACGACCAGTTTTCCCAAAGGGGAAATGCCCAAGCCCGCTGTGATTTTCACCGGCTTTAGACCCGCCATTCTGCTGGGATAATTGGGATATCCAGCCGTTTCGAT
>JAPKCR010000744.1 GCA_026421135.1 Sulfitobacter sp.
GATTGCCCAAGGTGCATTGCTGCTTCGGGCGTGTATCGCTGAATCTATACCCGATTTGTCCACGTTAGAGACGATTCATCAAGCGAGCCAAGCGGTTTTTCCAATCAAGGCAGTTGATCTGATTCCTGATTATTCAGGGCCCGAGCTTGGCAAACGACTAAAACAGCTAGAGGGGCTTTGGATCGCTTCGGATTTTACCGCGGACCGTGCAACTTTGTTGAATATACCGGATCATTGACCGCGACGGGTGGCGATTTGTCACCCACGGTCGATCATTCGTACCAAACCTTGGGAAAATGCTTGCCATGTTTCGCTTTTTTGAGAACCTCGTCGATCCTTATGTGGATTATCCCCAGCAGGATACCCCCCCAACGGGGCTTTGGCCGTTCTTTCGTGACTATAGCCAGCCATTCAAAAAGGTATTTTTCGTTACCGGGATTATGTCGATCGTTGTTGCTGCGATCGAGATTGGGCTAATCTACTACATGGGCCGTCTGGTGGATCTGCTAGACGGTTCACCGGTAGAGGTTTGGCAAACCTACGGCACTGAGTTTATCCTAGTTGGCTTGTTCATCCTGATACTGCGGCCTGCCGTGCAAGCGGTGGATGTGCTGTTGTTAAACAATGCGATAATGCCCAACTACGGCACATTATTTCGTTGGCGGGCACATCGACAGGTGCTGCGGCAATCCGTCGGTTGGTTCGAAGATGACTTTGCAGGTCGTATTGCCAACAGGATAATGCAAACACCACCCGCCGCGGGAGAGGTCGTGTTCCAAGTCTTTGACGCGATTTCGTATTCGCTGGCCTATCTGATCGGTGCTGCGATTTTGCTGACGACGTCAGATTGGCAATTGCTGATTCCGCTAGTGGTTTGGTTTGCACTATATGCGGTGCTGACCCGTTGGACTGTTAAACGTGTCGGCGTCGCGTCAAAGGCGGCATCTGATGCACGGTCCGAGGTCACAGGCCGTGTGGTTGACAGCTATACCAATATCCATTCGGTCAAGATGTTTGCGCATCATGACCGCGAGGTGAATTATGCCAAATCTGCCATCGAAAATGCACGTCGGACATTTCAGAAGGAGATGCGTATTTTCACAGTCATGGACGTGTGTCTTGGTACTCTGAACGGATTTTTGATTGTCGGCGTTGTGGGGTGGGCGTTCTTTCTGTGGTCCAACGAGCATGCGACAGTCGGGGCCGTTACTGCCGCCGCAGCGCTGACTTTGCGGCTGAATTCTATGACTGCTTGGGTGATGTGGGCGCTATCGACGTTCTTTCAACAGCTTGGTGTCGTGGCCGAAGGAATGGAGACGATTGCCCAGCCGATAACCCTTGTTGATGACGCAGATGCGCCAAAACTCGATCTAACCAAGGGGCAGATCGAGATGACAGGTTTATCCCATCACTACGGCCGTGGGTCTGGCGGGTTGGACGGCATCGATTTGATCGTGAAACCGGGTGAAAAGATCGGATTGATCGGGCGGTCCGGGGCGGGAAAATCGACCCTAGTAAAGCTACTTCTGCGATTCTATGATCCGGAACATGGTCAAATATTGATCGACGGCCAAGACATCGTTAAGGTCAGCCAAGACAGTCTGCGTCAGAACATTGGAATGGTGCAGCAAGACAGCGCGCTACTACATCGCACCATTCGCGAGAACATTTTATACGGCAGACCCAACGCCACAAATGCCGAGGTGGTCGCAGCCGCCAAGCAAGCCCAAGCGCATGATTTTATCACTGATCTTGCAGATGCGGACGGGCGGTCTGGATATGATGCGCAAGTGGGTGAACGTGGTGTAAAGCTGTCAGGGGGGCAGCGACAGCGGATCGCATTGGCTCGTGTGATCCTAAAGAATGCCCCGATCCTGCTACTGGACGAGGCAACGAGTGCTTTGGACAGCGAGGTCGAG
>JAPKCR010000116.1 GCA_026421135.1 Sulfitobacter sp.
CCCGCCAAGACTGATCGGAGGTCGACCTCGGATGTGTCATCGTCGAGCTCTAACCGTGTGGTCTCCAGGCGCAGCATTTCCACGCCGCTTTCATCATCATGCTGGACAACGGCAAGCCGAACTTCACTCGCCGATATTTCACATCCACAAACTCTCATGTGTCACGCCTCCTTTTGAAAACCTGTCATTACCACATTCCCGATCTGAAAAATTCAAACCTTCGCAGCACTTTTAAAAACACCATAGCCAGCGGCACGGTGGCCGTCCTGCCAAATTGAAGCTACACCAACAAAAGATCACCATAGTTACGATAACAGGAAATTATGAAACCTGTGACGATATCCGTTGGAACGAGTCAGTGCAGCTTATTACAGAACGCGCTTGCTTTGATCGTGCTAACCACTGTTGACAACAAAAGTAAAAAACAATTGATAATCAAGTAGTTATACTATGTTGAAAATGTGGGCCAACGTTTTAAGAGCCAGAGAAAGGGAAGCCCGATTGCCGGGCTTGAAAGGATAGAGAGAGTCTCATCCGGGCCCGTCCAAAAGGACGAAACCCATGGTAAAATCCCGAACCAAAGCGAAGACTGCGAAGCCGCCGGTGGCCGCCAAAGCTGCTGACGCCGCCACGACCGCGATCACAATGACCCAGGACCTCCGCCTGATCCCGCTTGATCAGCTGGAACTTAGCCCGCTCAATGTGCGCAAAGTTGCGGCGAGTGCGACCGACGACGCAGAACTCCTCGCCAGTATTCGCGAAAACGGTATCAAGCAAAACCTTGTCGTTCATGTGTTGCCTGACGGGAAATTCGCAGTGGATGCCGGTGGGCGTCGCCTGAAGGCGCTCAAGCAGCTGGCGAGTGATGGTGTCATCCCAAACGGTCACCCTGTCTCCTGTTTGGTCGAAGATGAGCAAAATGCGATCGTCACTTCGACAACAGAAAACCTCCAGCGCGCGGCGATGCATCCAGCCGATCAGTTCGAGGCTTTTGCCCAGATGATTGCCGAGGGCCGCAAGGAAGACGACATCGCACTCAAGTTTGGTGTCAGTGTTGATCTCGTCCGCCGCCGCTTGAAATTGGCCCGCATTGCGCCCGAGCTGATTGAGCAGTTCCGTGCTGGCGAGATGACACTTGAATGCGTCATGGCGTTCACGTTGACAGATGATCATGATCGCCAGATGACCGTCTGGAACGCGGTGAAGGACAGTTATCACATTCATCCGCAGTCCATCAAACGTCAGCTAACTGAGACCGCACATTCTGCCAGTTCAAGCATCGGGCGCTTTGTCGGGATCAAGGCTTATGAGGCTGCAGGGGGTGTTCTGTTGCGCGACCTTTTTGATGACAACGCCGCAGCGCATATGGAGAATCCTGAGTTACTGGAACGTCTCGCCATCGAAAAACTGCAAGATGCGGCGAAAACCTATGAAGCTGATTGGAAGTGGGTCGAAGTGCATCTGTCCGTCGATTACGGCGCGTTTCGCAGTTTTGGGCGCGTCTATCCGCAAGATATTGAACCGGATGCTGATCTGCTCGCGGAAGAGAACACCCTAATAGCCCGCGAAGAAGACTTGGCGCTGGCCAATGACGGTGCGGACTGGACTGACGCCGAAGCAGATGAATATCACGCCATTGAGCCGCGGCTTCGCGAAATCGAAGCACTGCAAAAGGCGCGCCAGCCCTATGCTGCTGCAGATCAAGCGATCGCAGGGTGTGTCGTCACGATTGGTCATGATGGCACGTTGCGGGTTGAGAAAGGGTTGGTGCGTCCTGATGACATTCCCGCCGTTCAAGAAGACGCCAAAGATACGGCAGATGACGGCAATCAGGCTGCAATCACCCGTCCGAACGTCACACCACCGACGTCATCAGCGCCAGTCCCAGTGTCAGATCCAGCGACGACGCTGCGCAAAGCAGATGGGATTTCAGCAAGTCTCGCTGATGACCTACGTGCGACGCGACAGCATATTTTGCGCGCCCACTTGGCTGCAGATTACGATGTGGCTTTCGACGCAATGCTTTATGCGCTTTGCGAGCAGACATTGTCGCATTCATACGGCACCGAGGCGCTCAACATCTCAATCAGCCCGTTCCTGGCGCAAAACCGCGAAACGCTGCATCCGGATACGGTCGCGCAAAAGATGCTTGATGCATCGGAACAAGACCTGGCGATCGAGTGGATGACCCTCGCGAAACCTGATGATTTTCGCGCGATGTCGGCGCTTCCAATGACCCAGAAGCAATCCTTGTTCGCTTGGGCCGTGGGTCTCGCTATCAAGCCGCAGCTTCTGTCAGATAACCACCCTACCCCGATCATTGAGGAAATTGGTGCGCGTCTGGACGTCGATGTCGCAGCCTGTTGGCGCCCGACGGCCTTAACATACTGGGGCCGGGTCAACAAAGGGCATGCAGTTTCAATGGCCCGCAAACTTGTTGGTGATGACTATGCCGAGGAACGCAGCAGAGAGCGTAAAGGCGATATTGCGGCCGCGATGGAACGCGCATTTGCTGAACAGGCTGCTGAAACAGAAGGGTTTGACGCGGCCGTAGCCTCCAAAACCGCCCGTTGGCTTCCTGATGGTATGGCGTTCAACGCCACAGACAATGCCGTCGCTACATCAGCGGAGGGTGCAGATGAGACAGTTTCAGATGCCGAGGATACCGCGCCGGACGCCTTGCCAGCGTTCTTGAGCGAAACTGCTGCCTAACCTTCCACATTGAAGACAACAGTATCCATTTGGGCCGTCCTTGTGAAAAGGGCGGCCCTTTCCGACTGGCGGGTGCCCCAGACTGAAATTGGTTCAGCTCACTCGCAACGGAGACGATCCATGACAACTGTATTGCAAACCAACCCAACAACTGAAGCCGCCACCATCGCTGCTCAAAACGATGCTTTTCGCAAATCGATCATGTTCTTCAACGATACAGAAGATACGCCAAAAGGGCAGTTCGTGATGACCTCAGGCGTATCCGCCATGGGATCGGATGCACGTCTTTCAGCCACGCGCCAAGTCGCAGCGTTTGAGGCCTTCACACCCGACAATGACCCTTACGGATGGCATGAGTTCGGCGCGGTCGAAGTCTTTGGCACAACGATCTGGTTCAAGGTGGACCTGTATGACGTCAATTATGAAATGGGGTCAGATGCGCCAACTGATCCAGAACAGACGCGCCGCGTTCTGACATTGCTTTTGCCGTCAGAATACTGATCCCCCTCCCCTCCTGTTTGATCGATTTTTAGGCCGCTCTCTGATTGAGGGTGGCCTTTTCCTAGTGGCGGATTTCAACGCGCGAGATTGTCTCAGCAGCCGTCCTAGGAGGCCACAAAATGGCACAAACACGCGACTACAAGATCACTCTCTATCCGGCGCATCGTGAAGGCGCGTTTGTCGTGACCAAATTCACGATGATGGACAGCTACCCCGAAAAACAGCTGCAAGCCGCGGGAATGGACGACCTCATCGCGCAGGTCACACATTTTGCGATGGAGCATGGCGAGGGCTGTCGTGCTTCGGTGCGGTGCCTTGTCGCCCGAAAGCCGCCGGGCTTCAAGAAGGCGACCGAGGATCTCTATTTCAACCTCGAGGATCGCAGCCCTAAGAAGTTCAATCGTCCAGCCGCCTGACATTCCAAAAACCACCAGTATCAGGCGATCCGGATAAGCTGGGTCGCCTCTTTTTCCTGCTTTCAGACATTGGAGACACGACATGAATGCACATCCCAAAACGGCTGCGCTAATCGACACTATTCACGCAAACCTGCCTTCCGCTGAAACGGCGCATCGCCTGGTTCACGCGGCAAACGGCCTTCTGCCACATTTTGAATCTGGAAAACCCATCGATGCGAAGACACTTCGAGCAGCCATGGAGGATGCCTTCGCTGCAAGTGACACAAGCGGCGCATGGGTCTGGAAAGACGCCTACGACGTCGTCGAGATCGCCCAAATCATGATGATTACGCGTTATGGCGCATTGATGCGAAAACAAGCCGCCTCCCCTGCCCAGTTTCTCAGCATGATTGAACGGTTGTCAGCACTTGCGCCCTCACACACACGACGCTCGGAAGACAGCGTCCGTTTGCAACAGTTCTCGACCCCCCTGCCCCTCGCAGCAATTGTTGCTGAGGCCGCAGGGCTTCGCGCAACTGACCTCATTCTGGAGCCTTCGGCAGGCACAGGCATGCTTGCCGTATTCGGGCAGATTCCTGGCGCAGACCTCGCCCTCAACGAACTGGCTGAGGTACGACGTGGTATATTGCGTGCGCTCTTTGCTGGTGCTCCGGTTTCTGGTCACGATGCTGCGTCCATTGACGACAGGCTTGATCGCGCGATTACACCCTCTGTCATCGTCATGAACCCGCCGTTCTCGGCCGCCCCACATGTCGATGGCAAGTTCCGCAAAGCAACCAGTCAGCACGTTCTATCAGCCTTGGCACGGCTTGCGCCCGCTGGACGGCTCGTTGTGATCACGGGCGAAAGCTTCGCCCCAAAAACTAAGAATCACCAGTCGACCTTTAGAAGCATCGGTGAAGTCGCGAACGTCGTCTTTTCGGCAGCCATTGCTGGAAAGGTCTTCGCGCGGCACGGCACGAGCATCGATACGCGGCTGACTGTCATCGATAAGAAAAGCGCGGGTGACGACGACGCAAAGATTGACGCCGAGGACGTCTATCATCCGGTGTGCGAAACCACTGGCGATCTGTTGGCTGCTGTTTTGGCCCATTGCCCGGGCCGTGCCGATGACGTGCCCCCCTGCCCCACCGATGCACGTCAGATCGCTCCAAAACCTGCGATGCGGCTCAATCTACATGCACTGCGCGATGCTGCCCGCCAAGAAACCCGTGACCTCGCTGCAGAGCGCGCCAAGCATCCCTTCGACAGCGTTGATGCCTGTCCGCTTGTATATGAACCAAAGGACTGGACAGACCCTCAAGGCACTTTGCAAGACGCAGTTTATGAGGATTACACGTTGCAAGCCTTCCAGATTGCAGGTGCTGCAACCCACCCAACATCACTGGTGCAGTCAGCTGCTATGGCGTCTGTACCGCCGCCGCTGCCAACCTATCAACCCCTCCTCCCCACAGCGCTGATGCGTGACGGCGTTCTGTCTGCACCGCAGCTTGAGAGTGTCATTTGCGCCGGCCATGCCCATGCCAGTCATCTTAAGGGCTGGTTCAAGCCAGGCGAGATCGCAGGGCAGCTTGTTGCAGCGGCTGAAACTGATGAAGGGGCCTTTCGTCTGCGCAAAGGTTGGTTCCTCGGGGATGGCACCGGCTGTGGCAAAGGACGGCAAGTCGCGGGCATCATTGTCGACAACTGGCTGCGCGGCCGGAAACGTGCTGTCTGGGTCTCCAAGAGCGACAAGCTTATTGAGGACGCCAGACGCGACTGGATGGCGTTAGGTGGGCGGGAGAGCGATATCGTCCCGCTGTCAAAGTTTCGCCAAGGCGGCGATATCCGACTGACTGAGGGTATCCTCTTTGTCACCTATGCCACGTTGCGATCAGCCGAGCGTGAGGGCAAAGCCTCTCGACTTGATCAGGTGGTCACATGGCTTGGAAAAGGATTTGACGGTGTCATCGCATTTGATGAAAGCCACGCAATGGCGAATGCCGCAGGTGAGAAATCCGCACGTGGCGACAAGAAGGCGTCGCAACAAGGCCTTGCTGGCCTCGCATTGCAAAACGCCGTTCCGGGTGCACGCATCCTCTACGTCTCAGCCACTGGCGCAACCGTTGTCGGCAACCTCGCCTACGCGTCCCGTCTTGGCCTTTGGGGCACGGGTGACTTCCCTTTCGTGACCCAAGCCGAATTCGTGTCCTCAATGGAAGCAGGCGGCATTGCGGCGATGGAAATGATCTCACGTGACCTGAAAGCCCTCGGGCTCTATCTGGCGCGATCCTTGTCCTATGCCGGCGTGGAATACGACATGCTGGTTCATGACCTAACGCCAGCACAAGTCGCAATTTATGACAGCTATGCGGACGCGTTTCAGATCATTCATAACAATCTCGAAGCAGCGCTTGAAGCATCGGGTATCTCGTCTGAGGGCGGCACATTGAACCCACAGGCGAAATCCGCAGCACGATCAGCCTTCGAGAGCAATAAACAGCGTTTTTTCAATCACTTAATCACGGCCATGAAGTGTCCATCACTGATCAAAGCCATTGAGGCGGACCTCGCAGCAGGTCATGCCGCCGTCGTGCAAGTCGTCTCAACCAGCGAAGCGCTGATGGAACGACGCCTTGATGAAATCCCCCCTTCTGAGTGGCATGATTTGCAAGTCGACATTACTCCGAGGGAATATGTGATGGATTATTTAGCGCATTCCTTCCCGACACAGCTGTTTGAGCCTTACACCGATGAAAATGGGGACCTGCGATCTCGTCCTGCGGTTGATGCGGGTGGCACGCCGATCATTTGCCGAGAGGCCGAACAGCGGCGCGATGCTCTGATCGAGCATCTCGGGGCATTGGCACCCGTGCAAGGGGCGCTGGATCAAATCCTCTGGTATTTTGGCGGAGATGTGGCGGCAGAGGTCACGGGGCGCAAGCGCCGGATTGTGCGGACGTCTGAGGGGCGCCTGAAGGTCGAGAATAGACCGGCCTCCTCCAACCTCGGCGAAACCCAGGCCTTCATGGATGATACCAAGCGCATTCTGGTCTTTTCGGACGCGGGTGGCACGGGGCGTTCCTACCATGCGGATCTTGGTGCGAAAAACCAGCGCTTGCGCGTACACTACCTGCTGGAACCCGGTTGGAAGGCCGACAACGCCATTCAGGGTCTTGGACGCACCAACAGAACCAACCAAGCACAGCCGCCCTTGTTTCGCCCCGTTGCTACCAACGTCAAAGG
>JAPKCR010000117.1 GCA_026421135.1 Sulfitobacter sp.
CCACGAATAAATGCCAGCGGCGGATTGCTTGATCATGCCCGCCCGCAACATCAGCCTGTGGCTGACAATTTGCGCCTCAGACGGGTTTTCCTTGAGCACGGGCAGAAAATAACGGGACAGACGCATGATAATCCTCTCAAACTGACTTCGGCCCTGATTAGGCCAAAGCAATCAGGGAAACAATCACCAACACCCCCAGCGTCTCTGGCTCTTTAATTTCCAGCGGTTTGGCACAGCGCCCTATCAACCCGCTTAGAACTTAAACCGCTAAGACGGTACCGCCCGCTTGGCCAATTCTAGCGCTACGCGCAGAGATTTTGCCATATCTTGCACCGATATCCATTCAAGCGGTCCGTGAATTTCTTGCATACCGGTAAAGATATTTGGGCACGGCACGCCCATCTCGGTTAGCCGCGACCCATCTGTGCCGCCCCGGATGGGGATCGAAACCGGCTCCAACCCCGCGGCGCGTACCGCATCATGGGCCAGTTCAACCGGCGTCATATCGTTTTCCAGCCAATAGCGCATGTTTCGATATTGAGGCGTAATTTCACAGGTAATCTGCGCGCGCGGTTCCGATGCCTGAATGGTCTCGCAAACCTTGCGCAGCAAAGCGCCTTTGGCAGCCAAGCCATCGCGCTCGAAATCTCGCAGGATAAACTTGATCTCCGCCTCCGAGGACCCGCCTTTGATTGTTGATGCATGGATAAACCCTTCGCGGCCTTCCGTCGTTTCAGGCGTCATTGTGACATGCGGCAAGGTCATCAGGATTTTCGCTGCCAGATGCAGCGCGTTCACCATTTTATCCTTAGCCCAACCCGGATGCGCTGAAACCCCCGTTACGGTGACCACCGCACTATCTGCGGAAAACGTCTCGAACTCGACCTCGCCGGGTTTGGAGCCGTCAAACGTATAGGCAAATGCGCAACCCATGTCGGCAGGCAGACGTGCATCAACACCACGTCCAATTTCCTCGTCAGGGGTAAAGGCCAACCTGATTTTACCGTGGGGCACTTCGGGGTTTTCCAACAGATGCCGCGCGGCAGTCATGATGATGGCCACCCCCGCCTTGTCATCGCTCCCCAACAGGGTGGTACCACTTGCAGTGATGATATCATCGCCCAGCTTTTCCGCCAGAAAAGGCGCATTTTCCGGCGACAGTTTTAAATCTGGTGCATCAACAAAGGTAATATCACCCCCATTATAGCCGCGATGCACGACCGGTTTTACCCCTGTTGCATTGAATTGCGGCGTGGTGTCGACATGGGCGCACCACCCCATCACTGGCGCGCCTTCTACCGTGGCAGGGAGGGTGGCAAGTACTGCGCCATATTCTGTCAACTCAACATCTGCCGCGCCCATTGCGCGCAACTCATCCACCAATAGACGCGACATATTCAACTGTATCTCGGTGCTAGGCTTGGTCAAGCTGGTCTCGTCGCTTTGGCTGTCAATCGCGGCATAGCGCACCAGACGTTGTTCAAGCTCACGGTCAAAATCACTGCGCATATCGGGTCTCCTTGTTGGTCACAGTGGCAATGGCCACCGCCCCATTGTCAAGCGGCCGCCCGTCCATAACCGGCACGATTTGACGATACACTAAACGGCGCAGCCGCAGAATGTCGCAGATCAACGCCACCTTTCAATTCCCAACTGGTCCAAAATCCCTGCCAGAGACCCTGCGTCATACGAATACACCCTGATTTGTAGAGGATACCCCAAGAACGGACCCCCTCAGCCCTTGAAAAGCGGGGGGTATTGCGCAATGTGATTACAAACCGTTTTTGGAGATGGCCCGTGGCACTGCCCATACGAGATCAATTGAAGTATTGGGGGATTGCCGGCGCAGTCTCGCTTGTGATCCTATGGTTCACTGGGGATGTCTTGCTTCCGTTTCTGATCGGGGCGGCAATTGCCTATTTCCTTGATCCGGTAGCAGACCGCCTTGAAACCTTGGGCCTAAGTCGTGCGATGGCCACCACAGTTATTGCGCTCATTGCTATTATGATCTTTGTGTTGATGGCCCTGCTGGTCGTCCCGACGTTGGTCAATCAAGCGATCAACCTGATCGGGGTCGCCCCGGAACTCACACGGAATTTCACCGATTTCCTGACGGAGCGGTTTCCAACCCTACTGGTCGAAGGATCGACCTTGCGCACCTCTATCACAAGCATAGGTGTGACCGTGCAAGAACGGGGCGGCGAATTGCTGAACACTGCATTGGCATCGGCCGCATCACTACTGAACATCTTGCTACTGTTTGTCATCGTTCCTGTTGTGGCCGTATATTTGCTGCTGGACTGGGATCGCATGGTCGCACAGATCGACAGCTTGCTGCCCCGTGACCATGCACCTGTAATCCGCAGCTTGGCGCGGGACATTGATAAAACGCTTGCCAGTTTTATCCGCGGCATGGGTACGGTTTGCCTGATCCTTGGCACCTACTACGCGATTGCGCTTATGTTGGTTGGTCTGCAATTTGGCCTTGTTGTCGGTTTCATTGCAGGTCTGGTGACATTTATCCCGTACCTCGGCGCGATGTTGGGCGGTGTGTTAGCCATCGGTTTGGCGCTGTTCCAGTTCTGGGGCGATTGGGTGTCTATCGGTCTGGTCGCTGCAATCTTTGTTCTGGGCCAAGTCCTTGAGGGGAATTTCCTGACCCCCAAGCTGGTCGGCAACTCTGTTGGGTTACACCCAGTGTGGCTAATTCTGGCGCTGTCGATGTTTGGATCGATGTTTGGCTTTGTCGGCATGCTGGCGGCAGTTCCCATCGCTGCTGCCCTGGGTGTCGTTGCACGGTTTGCGACCAACCAGTACCGCGACAGTGTGCTTTACAAAGGTGTTGAGCAGGCAACTTTGGACGAACGGGTCGACTGACATGGCACAACAGCTTGGCCTTGCCCTTCCCAGTCGCACAGCACTGGGTCGCGATGATTTCTTTGTGGCTCCCTCTAACGCCATTGCGGCGGCGATGATTGATGGCTGGCAGGGGTGGGCCGGCCGCAAACTGGCGCTGACCGGGCCTGCCGGATCGGGCAAAACGCATCTGACCCATGTATGGGCAACCATTGCTGGTGCGCAGATCATTGATGCCGCCGATCTTGGCACGGCTGATATCCCCCTGCTTGCGCAAAGCTGCGTCGCTGTCGAGGACGTCCCGCAAATTGCAGGCGACGACATCGCTGAAACGGCGCTTTTCCATCTGCACAATCTGGTGCTTGCCGAAGGTCACAGCCTGCTGATGACGGGGACACCCCCTGTTGCCGGTTGGAACCTGAAACTCCCTGATCTGACCAGCCGATTGGGGGCAGCAGGGTCTGCCGCGCTAGAAGCCCCCGATGACATGTTGCTGACAGCGGTGTTGGCCAAACTGCTGGCAGATCGGCAATTGACCCCGAAACCTGATCTTATCCCATATCTGTTACTCCGCATGGACCGATCCTTTGCTGCGGCAGGTGATCTTGTCGCCGCCCTTGATACGGCCAGTCTGGCGCAGAAAAAGCCGGTAACGCGCGCCCTTGCCGCACAAGTGCTGGACAACCGTGCCTGACCCGCGCGATACTCTACCAATTCCCTGTTCCATAATTCTGTTGCAATCCAACGCCATAAGGCCGCTATGAACCAAGCAGATTTCCTCAAGGCTGATTTCCCCAAAGCAGAAACGCTGCCCGATCTCGACATGACCGGACCGGGGCGGTTTTATAACCGTGAACTTAGCTGGCTTGGCTTCAACTGGCGCGTTCTGGAAGAGGCGCAAAACCCCCGCGTCCCCCTGCTGGAACGCCTGCGTTTTCTGTCAATCTCGGCAGATAACCTTGATGAGTTTTACACTGTTCGCGTGGCAGGCTTGCGCGAACTGGCACAGGCGGGCAACACCACGCCCGCCGCCGATGGCCTTTCCCCGGCCGAGCAACTGGTGCTGATCAACGAAGACGCCCGCAAGTTGATGCTGACCCAGCAAAGCACACTGGTCGATCTGATGAGTGAGATGGACGCACATAACATCATGCTCGAACGCGCCGCTGATCTGGACAAGGCCGATCTATCTTACCTCGAGGACGTATTTCTAAATCAAGTGTTCGCGGTCTTGTCGCCGCTGGCCATCGATCCTGCACATCCCTTCCCGTTTATCCCAAACACCGGATACGCCCTGGCGCTCCAACTTGAACGGACGGAGGATAAACGCCCTCTACAAGCGTTGCTGCCCATCCCAGCCAAGATTGACCGCTTCGTGGCCCTACCCGCCCCCGAAGGCTGCCAACGTTTTCTCCCGCTTGAGGACCTGCTGGTACTCAATATTCCAGGTCTGTTCCCCGGCTATCGACTGAAAGACCACTTTGAATTCCGCATCTTGCGTGACAGCGATCTCGAAGTGGAAGACGAAGCCGAAGATCTGGTGCGCGAGTTCGAAGTCGCCCTGAAGCGCCGTCGCCGAGGCGAGGTCGTGCGCCTGACCCACTCCGTTGGTGCGCCCGAGAAGTTGAAAAATGTTGTGATGGCCGAACTGGGCGTGCGCCCGCAAGATGTCATTGAAATTGACGGAATGATCGGCATCGATGATCTCTCTGAATTGGTCATCGAAAGCCGTCCCGATCTGCTTTGGCCGCAATTCACACCGCGTGTGCCGGAACGGGTCACCGACCATGATGGTGATATGTTGGCAGCGATCCGGTCCAAGGACATGTTGCTGCACCACCCTTACGAAACATTCGACATGGTCGTGCGGTTTCTGACGCAAGCAGCGCGCGACCCTAACGTCGTGGCGATCAAGCAAACGCTTTACCGCACCTCGCGCGACAGCCCCATCGTCGAAGCCCTGTGCGAGGCGGCAGAAGACGGCAAATCGGTTACGGCTCTAGTTGAACTCAAGGCCCGTTTTGACGAGGCCGCAAATATTCGTCAGTCCCGCAGGCTTGAACGGGCGGGGGCCCATGTCGTCTATGGGTTCATTGACCTGAAAACACACGCAAAAATCTCTACAGTGGTACGCCGCGAAGGTGACCAGCTCGTGACCTATACCCACTATGGTACTGGCAATTATCACCCCATCACTGCGCGCATTTATACCGACCTTTCATTGTTTACCTGCGATCAAAAGCTGGGCCGCGACGCCACCAAAGTGTTCAACTATCTTTCCGGCTATGCCAAACCCGAAACGCTGGACAACCTCGCAATTTCGCCGATTACCTTAAAACCCCGCCTGCTCGAAATGATCGCAGCCGAGGCGATATACGCCGCGGCCGGAAAACCCGCCGAGATTTGGGCGAAAATGAACTCCATCGTCGATGCCGATGTGATCGACGCGCTCTACGCCGCCTCGCAGGCCGGCGTGAAAATCAGCCTGGTTGTGCGCGGCATTTGCAGTCTGCGCCCCGGCATCATGGGACTGTCCGAAAACATCCGTGTCAAATCCATCGTCGGGAGGTTTTTAGAACACTCCCGTATCGTGTGCTTTGGAAACGGCCACGGGCTGCCTCATAAAAAGGCGCGCGTTTTCATGTCCTCGGCCGATTGGATGGGCCGCAATCTGACCAGGCGCGTCGAAACCCTGGTGGAAATTGAAAACCCCACAGTAAAGGCACAAATCACCAGCCAGATCATGGCAGCAAATCTAGCGGATGTGGCCCAAAGCTGGGTGATGTCCGCCGATGGCAGCTTTACCCGCCCGCCCTTGAAAGACGGCGTTTTCGCGTTTAGCTGCCACCGCTTTTTCATGGAAAACCCCTCTCTCTCTGGCCGCGGCAGCGCGGGCGCATCTGACGTACCCAAACTGACCCACACCGAAGACTGATCCCATCTTCATTTTGCCGAATAAACTCTCGCCGAAGGCGCACCCTTCTTCCCCGCCCCCACTCGCGGCCAAGGGGCTCACCTTGCCCCCCGCGCCAGAATGTCATGAGGGCTTTGGCCCTCTCTTTTTTCAGGCGGGCGTCACACCGTTAACGATTGACCTTCCCCCCCCAACTGGGCCAATTTGGGCATGAACCAAGGCCCCGCAGGAGCATTTGTGGCAGATCCCCAAGACACCAATCCGCCCTCTACTGTCCCTGAAACCGGCGTGGCCGATCTTGGGCTTTTTGGTAAACCCTTGTTTCTAGATCCCTCCGCCCGTGCACTTTCCCGCGTTGGTGTTGTCGATGTGGGGTCAAACTCTGTCCGGTTGGTGGTGTTTGATGGCGCAGCCCGCTCGCCAGCCTATTTCTACAACGAAAAGATCATGTGCGCCTTGGGCGCGGGCATGGCCGAAACCGGTCATTTGTCCCCTCAGGGGCGCGCGCGCGCGCTGTCTGCGATGAGGCGGTTCAGCAAGCTAGCAGACGGTATGGACTTGGCCGAACTGACGGTCGTGGCCACGGCTGCGGTGCGCGATGCGTCAGATGGCCGGGCATTTTGTGATGAGGTCGAACGCGAAACTGGCCTAAAAATCTGGGTCATCGATGGCGAAGAAGAAGCACGCCTTTCCGCACAAGGCGTTCTTTTGGGTTGGCCCGGGGCTTATGGTCTGGTCTGCGATATTGGTGGTTCATCAATGGAGCTGGCTGAAATTTCCGCCGGGCGTGTAGGCAAACGGGTTACATCCGCCTTGGGGCCGCTCAAATTGCGTGATCTCAAAGGCGGTGCCAAATCAAGGCAGGCCCATATCAAAGACGTCATGCAAGGTCTGGCCGAAAAAATGGGCGCGCAGCGTGACCGTTTGTTCCTTGTCGGCGGGTCTTGGCGTGCGATTGCGCGCATTGATATGGTGCGACAGGGGTATCCCCTTCACGTGCTTCACGAATATCGCATGACCGCCAAATCCGTGCGCGCCACTGTAAAGCACATCAAAAATTCCG
>JAPKCR010000745.1 GCA_026421135.1 Sulfitobacter sp.
ACCGGAACCCAAGCCGTTCCTGCAAAGCCAGGTCATTGGTTTTGTAGACAACACCATCGATATCATAACCAAGTGTCGCACGTTGCGTCTCGATATTGGTGTAGTGATCAATCAAATCTTGCGGCGTTTTGCAAATTTCAGTCAACGGATTGACCGAGAAACCAAGCGTTTCCAAGTGCTTGATTGCGCCATATTGCGTGTCAGACAATGGGGCAGACAGCGCACCCCATGCATAGGCAAAGAACCTAAGCGGGCGCAAGCGTGTGATTTCGGCGTCCAGTTGGCGCAGGGATCCCGCTGCTGCATTACGCGGATTAGCAAATTGCTTGCCGCCCTGCGCCTGCTGGCGCGCATTCAACGCCTCAAAATCTGCGTGACTCATGTACACTTCGCCACGCACCTCAAGGATGTCCGGTGCACCACTCAGCCGCTGGGGAATGTCGCTAATCGTCTTGGCGTTTGCCGTCACATTCTCGCCAACAGCCCCATCGCCCCGTGTTGCGGCCTGCACCAACACTCCTTGTTCATAACGGAGGGAAAGCGACAGGCCGTCAATCTTTGGCTCAGCTGTATATTCAAGCTCAGCATCCTGAGATAAACCGAGATACTTTCTGATCCGCGCATCAAAGTCCGTAACGTCTTGGTCATCAAATGCGTTGGCCAGAGACAGCATGGCAACGGCATGGGCTACCTTTGAGAACCCCTCGGACGGCCCCACCCCGATCTTTTCACTGGGGCTGTCGACCCGTTTGAGAGCAGGGAACTTATCCTCAATCTCGGTATTGCGACGCTTGAGCCTGTCATACTCGGCATCGCTGATCTGCGGCGCATCTTCACCGTGATAGGCAACGTTGGCTTGGTTCAAAGCCGAGGCGAGTTTTTCAAGCTCGGCTTTCGCTTGGGCCTCTGTCAGGTCTTGAACGGCGATATCTGCACTCAACGGTCTGCCCCAGTTTTCTGTAACTACTGGTGCATGAATACGCAGGCAATTTTGGCAGGTCTAGCAGATATCACGCAACTAGTTCAAAGTCCGACAGCCATCTTTTCCTGCGCGGGCATTGCAGACGGCTCAGGATCGCGCAGTACATAGCCACGGCCCCAGACAGTTTCGATGTAGTTTTCACCACCAGTAGCAACGCTCAGCTTTTTGCGCAGTTTGCAGATAAACACATCGATAATTTTCAACTCTGGTTCGTCCATACCACCATATAGGTGGTTCAAGAACATCTCCTTTGTAAGTGTCGTGCCCTTTCGCAGGCTCAAAAGTTCAAACATCTGATATTCTTTACCTGTCAGGTGCACTGTCTTCTTGTCGACAGTCACCGTTTTGGCATCCAGGTTCACTGAAACTTGGCCTGTGTCGATCACAGACTGTGAATGCCCTTTGGATCGGCGGATGATCGCGTGAATGCGCGCGACCAATTCTTCGCGGTGAAAGGGTTTCGTCAAATAATCATCAGCACCAAACCCGAACCCTTTGATCTTGCTCTCGGTGTCATCAGACCCGGACAAGATCAAGATAGGTGTCTCGATCCTACTTAGTCTAAGCTGGCGCAAAACCTCGTGCCCGTTCATATCGGGCAAATCCAGATCCAACAGAATAAGGTCATAATCGTACAGCTTTGCCAGATCGATGCCTTCCTCTCCCAAGTCTGTAGCATAGGTATTCAAATTCGCATGGGTCAGCATCATTTCGATGCTTTTCGAGGTTGTGGGATCATCTTCTACCAGCAATACGCGCATTCAGCTTCTCCGCTTTTTATTCCATAAGGCTCACGGCTGTAACGTGAACAAAAACAATTAACCACACGTTAATGGCATATCACTTCTCAGTTAACAACCTAAAGTTGTCTATACTTTTGTAGCGCTGTTGCACGTAAAGCAGCCTCACCATGCTCTGACACGGCG
>JAPKCR010000746.1 GCA_026421135.1 Sulfitobacter sp.
TGCGCGTCGAAGCCGAGGCTCAAGTATTCAATCTGAACGACTTCTTGGCGCGCGACTGTCGTTCCGTTCACCAATGACCGCGCCTCAATCAATACTTCGTCTTGACCAAAGTACAGCTCTGCCTGCCAGCCAGTAAGCAACACGCGATGCATCGGGGCCACCAGCAATGTTTCAGAGTTGCCAATACCGCCGGGGGAAATACGAATAGGGGCCGATCCACCAGTGCCACGCACCTTTTGGCGACTAAGGCTGCGCAGTGGTTGAAGATCGCCATCAATGTTTTCGATCAAATCCCCGAGTTTTAACTTCTCGATCGCGCGGGGACCTCTCATAGTTTCGATCAGCGTGCCTGGTGTCAAACCCGATGCATATGCGACGGGTTTGGCATTTTTAAATGTATCATTAAAATATTCAGACATTGCGGACCTCGGAGTTGCGTTGGTCCGAATGTGCTAGATGATCATGTCCAATTTATGGATATTTTCAGTTCAAATGGGGCAAAACCGTGTCGGGCGCGGTTCGTCACCACGCCCGACATCATTTGGATGCCTATTCCGCAGGCATCGCTTTCTTTTCGTGGCTAAGCGGTACAGGGATATGGATCAGCATCTCTTTTGGGCAGATCTGGATGAAGTTGTCCTTTTCTGTGGCCCAGTGCTGCAAGATGTCCGCGGCCTTGCGGCTGCCTGTCTCATCCAGATGCCGTTCAATCAGACCTTTCAGCTGGTTTTCCCAGTGATCGACCGTAACCGAACACGTCACAAGCGTTTCAATGTTCAGCATCGAATCTGCGCGTCCGTCCGGATCATAGAGATAGGCCATCCCCCCCGTCATACCCGCACCAAAGTTTGCGCCGATGCTGCCCAGGATCACGGCCACACCGCCGGTCATGTATTCACAACCGTTGCTGCCGCAGCCTTCGATTACGACATGCGCGCCCGAGTTACGCACAGCAAAACGTTCGCCCGCGCGGCCTGCTGCGAACAAGAACCCTTTGGTCGCACCATACAAAACGGTGTTACCGATGATGGTGTTTTCAGATGCGACGATCGTGCTGGCCATGGACGGGCGCACCACGATTGTGCCCCCCGACAAACCCTTGCCGACATAGTCATTGGCGTCGCCGGATACCTCCAACTTCAAACCCGGCGCGGCAAAAGCACCTAGGCTCTGACCGGCTGAGCCTGTCAGTTTCACGGTCAGGTGGTCCGGTTGCAGCTGGTTGTTCATGCCAAAGCGGCTGATGATGTGGCTGGATGTCCGCGTGCCAACTGTACGGTGCGTATTCTGCACAGCATAGCTAAGCTGCATTTTCTCGCCGTCCTCAAGGAACCGCGCGGCGTCACGCACGATTTCAGCATCCAGCGTATCCAACACAGGGTTGCGTGGCTTGTTGCGGTCATAGACGATCTCGGATGCGCCATCGACGGTGATCAACAGCGGATTCAGGTCCAAATCATCCAAGTGGGCAGAGCCACGGCTGACCTGCGCCAGCAGATCGGCGCGGCCTATCACGTCATCCAAGCTGCGCGCACCGATGGAAGCGAGCAATTCCCGCACTTCGGTGGCGTAGAAGGTGATCAGGTTAACCACCTTGTCCGCGTTGCCAGTAAACTTGGCCCGCAGCGCGTCATCTTGGGTGCAGACGCCTACGGGGCAGGTATTCGACTGGCACTGACGCACCATGATACACCCCATCGCGATCAGGGCGGCAGTGCCGATACCGTATTCTTCGGCACCCATCATCGCCGCCATGACGATGTCACGACCCGTACGCAAACCACCATCTGTCCGCAGAGTTACGCGGTCACGCAGGTTGTTCATCGACAACACCTGATGGGCCTCGGTCAGGCCCATTTCCCACGGCAGACCCGCATATTTGATCGACGTGGCAGGCGATGCG
>JAPKCR010000118.1 GCA_026421135.1 Sulfitobacter sp.
CCAAGCTTTGAACCCGATCGAACGCGCGGACATATTGATTGAGATGCGCAATTCGGGATTGCCTTGCAGTGCCATCATGCCAGCTCGCAAAGAAAGAACGTCAATCTGCCGACCAAGCTGGGTCATCTCGACGACCGGCATAAATTCTCGGGCCGGTATGACGCGACCCGTTGGGTCCAGCACACGGATAAGTCCCTCGTAAAAGGCAACTTTCCCAGTGGTAACATCCCGTATGATTGGTTGATACGCCATCAATGTCTGTTTGTGATCAACGGCGTCTTGGACCATTGATATGGTGGATTTGTCACGATGTGTGACCGCGTAGTCTAGCGGGTTGTCCCCACCCTCGGGGAGGTTGGCGAAGCGATGTTTGGACCGCTGTTGCACGTTGCAGATTCCTTATGACCCGGAGTGTGCTGCGTTAATGCATGTTATTTCGCTAAGCGCGGGTTAAACGTCGAATGAGAGACTATTTTTAGATTTGAGAAACACGCGGGCAGTGCCGGCGTCGAAAGGGTGACTATGCAACGCTGCAATTGGGCCGGTCCGGAACAGATTTATCTTGATTATCATGATACTGACTGGGGAGTGCCGGAATATGACAGCCGTGCGTTATGGGAAAAGCTTGTTCTTGACGGGTTTCAAGCGGGCCTGAGCTGGATCACAATCCTTAAAAAACGAGAGAATTTCCGAGAGGCCTTCGCAGGGTTTGATCCAAATGTGATCGCCGAGTGGGGAGCCGCGGAGGTGGAGGAGCTGCTCCAAAACACTGGGATTATTCGCCACCGGGGAAAGATCGAAGCGACGATTACGAACGCTCGCGTTTGGCAAAAGATCGAGGACCGAGAAGGGTTTGATAGCTATCTGTGGAATTACGTCGGTGGGGCACCTTTGCAAAACCGTTTTGCCACCCAAGCGGATGTGCCGCCCTCAACGCCATTGTCCGCGCAGATATCAAAAGACCTCAAGAAAGAGGGGTTCAAATTTTGTGGCCCAACAATCGTTTATGCGTTCATGGAAGCCGTAGGCATGGTGAATGATCACATTGTCACCTGCCATCGACATGAACCGGTCGCGTCAATGAAGCGGACCTAATGGCTACCAAGGGCGCGCTATTTCGCTTTTCTGGCTTGGGCAAATGACAGCAGTTTCTTGCTGCTTTCATCCCATAGATGCAGGCGCGCGTTAGAAAAGCTCTCTCGCAGGGTAAGGGTGTTGATCTGTGCCAAGGCGGTATGATCTCGTAGTACCTCGGGCAAACGATAAAAGGGGATCCGGCTGTACAAATGGTGCACATGATGGATGCCGATGTTTGCGCTAAGCCATTGCAGCGGCGCAGGAAGTTTATAATGGGAACTGCCGTTCAGCGCGGCTTCGTGAATGTCCCAGGTGGGGTCAACGTCCCACAGGGTCGTTTCGAACTGGTGCTGAACATAGAACAACCAAACGCCAGCGGTCGCTGCCAAAAGCGTCGTTGGCAAGAAGATCAGCAAGATCGGTTTGATTCCGCCAAAGTAAAAAACAACCGAAAGGGCGACGAGAATCGCGGCGTTGGTGCACATCGCGCTTACCCAATACCGTGCATGCTTGGTGAGGCCCATGGGAACCCGCTGTTGGATAAAGAACAGATACAGTGGGCCCAGACCGAACAGCACCAGCGGATGGCGGTAGAGACGGTAGTACAACCGTTTCTTTGGGGTCAGTGCGCGATATTCGGCCACTGTCAGGGTGTCGATGTCGCCAATGCCGCGGCGTGTCAGATTGCCTGATGTGCTGTGGTGCATCGAATGTGAACGCTTCCAGACATCATAGGGGGTCAAGGTCAGAACACCCAGAACCCGGCCTAACCAATCACTTAGTGACCGATTTGAATAAAAAGCATAGTGCCCGCAGTCGTGTTGGATCGCAAACAAGCGCAGCAAAAAGGCTGCGTTGCAGGCAGAAATTGCGAGCGTTAACCAAGGGTTAATGGACAGTGAAACCCACGCTAGCGACCACAAAGCAATGAAAGGCACCACCGTCACGGCAAGTTCAAATGTGCTTCTCACAGCATTCGGATCACGGTAGGTCGACAGGACCTTGATCCAGTCGCGTGCCGATGTCGCGTTCGCTGTTTGCCCAAAAGCGTTGGAGTTGTCGTTCATATGCCTGCTTTTCTTATTTTTTACCCGTCGCCTTGATAAACGAATGCGCCGTTTAGACAACGCTTAAAAAAATGGCAGCCCCAAGAGGGCATTCCCTGAACGCTGTGCAGGCGTGTTAGTAGTTTCTTTTTGCGACGCAAATGGCGTTCCGAAAAAAGGTTGGTCACAGAACTACTAACAGAATCATTGAGAAATCATTAAATTTGATCGGAAAGCGGCATTTCGGTGTGCGAAATCCCTTTCTCTCTATATTCAGGCTTCTCGCATTGACTCCGCGCTAAACCCTCGTATAAGCGCGGCTTCATTGGTGTTGGTGGACCCTGCAAAGGGATCCCTGTCGGGCTTAAAGCCAGAGGACAACGCCCTTTACCGTCCGCAAGGGCCTTATGAAGGAGAACAGCCGTGACTAAACGCACCGCTGCCAAGCACAAAATTGACCGCCGCATGGGCGAAAACATCTGGGGCCGTCCAAAATCCCCAGTAAACCGTCGTGAATATGGCCCCGGCCAGCACGGTCAGCGCCGTAAGGGAAAGATTTCCGACTTTGGTATCCAGTTGCGCGCCAAGCAGAAGCTCAAGGGCTACTACGGCGACCTGACCGAAAAGCAGTTCCGCCGTATTTACGGTGAAGCCGAGCGTGTAAAAGGCGATACAGGTGAAAACCTGATTGGTCTGCTCGAGCGTCGCTTGGACGCGGTTGTGTACCGTGCCAAGTTTGTTGCTACCGTATTTGCCGCACGCCAGTTCGTGAACCACGGCCACGTCAAAGTTAACGGCAAGAAGGTTAACATTCCTTCCTACCGCGTAAAAGAAGGCGACGTGATTGAAGTACGTGATCGTTCAAAGCAGATGGCAGCATTGCTGGAAGCCACTCAACTGCCAGAGCGTGACGTTCCTGACTACATGGATGTAGATCACTCCAAGATGGCGGCGACATTCGTACGCACCCCAACTCTGGGCGATGTACCTTACCCTGTCGTAATGGAACCAAACCTCGTGGTCGAATTCTACGCGAAGAACTAAGGTTCCTCGCATATCTATTGCCAAGGGGCCGCGCTGGAGAATTCCGGCGCGGCCCTTTTCTGTTTGATCAGGGGTCTTGCGTGGGGCATATGCCAAGTGACGCAGGGCCGACATCACAGGTGGCGCTGGTTACGGCACGGGTCTATGGTCGGCCCGACAGGAGATTATACAGATGACTACCGCTATTCGCCCGCAACCCGGCATCATGGACATCGACCTTTACCAGGGTGGGGCGTCCCATGTGGACGGGCTTGAAAACGTGATCAAGCTTAGCTCGAATGAGAACCCGTTGGGTCCATCTGATGCCGCGATCAAAGCATTTCGCGATGCGTCTTATGATTTGCACCGGTATCCTTCGTCGGATCACAACCGCCTGCGCCACGCCATAGCCAATGTGCATGGGCTGGACGCGGACCGCATCATTTGCGGGGCCGGATCGGACGAGATTATCGCCTTTTTATGCCAGGCGTATTCGGGTGAGGGCACTGAGGTGCTGCACACCGAGCACGGCTTTGGCATGTACCGTATTTCGGCTCTGGCGAACGGCGCAACGCCTGTAGAGGTCAAGGAAAACGAACGCGTCACTGATGTGGATGCATTGCTGGCGGGATGTACCAATAAGACGCGGCTGGTTTTTATAGCCAATCCCAACAACCCGACGGGCACGATGATCGGCTTAAGCGAGATTGAGCGGCTGGCGAAAGGTATTCCCAAGAAGGCGATTTTGGTTCTTGACGGTGCCTATGCCGAGTATGTCGAAGGATACGATGGTGGTGCTGCTTTGGTTGAAGCACATGAGAACATCGTTATGACGCGGACGTTTTCCAAGCTTTATGGCTTGGGTGGTTTGCGGATCGGCTGGGGCTATGGGCCTGCGCACATTATCGATGTGCTGAACCGCGTTCGGGGACCATTCAATTTGGCCCAAGCCGGGTTAAACGCTGCTGAGGCCGCTATAAAAGATGTTGCCTATGCCGAACATTGTCGTGTTGAGAACGCGCGTTGGAGAAGCTGGATGGCTGATGCCCTGGCTGAAATTGGCGTGCCGTCTGACGTATCCTGCGCGAACTTTATTCTGGCGCGGTTCAAGTCCCGCACCGAGGCCGAGGCCTGCGATGAGTACCTAAAAACGCAAGGGCTGATCGTGCGCCGCGTCGCAGGCTATAAACTGCCGACCTGTCTGCGGATCACCGTCGGCGACGAAAGTGCGTGCCGCCGTGTTGTTCATGCCATCCGACAGTTTAAGGGCGATTGATATGCCTGTGATTTACGAAAAAGTGGCCCTGATCGGGTTGGGTTTGATCGCGTCCTCAATGTTTTGGGGGATGAAGCGGGCAGGGCTGGCTGGAACGGTATCCGGCTTTGCACGCAGCGCCGAAACGCGTGATGCCGCGCGGGAAATTGGCCTGTGCGACGAGGTTTGCGATTCGATAGCTAAAGCAGTCAAAGACGCTGATCTGGTCGTGCTTTGTGTTCCAGTGGGCGTTATGGGATCTGTCGCGGCCGAAATGGCCGGGTTTCTAAAGCCCGGTTGCACGGTCACCGATGTGGGGTCGGTCAAGGCCGACGTGATCGCACAAGTCGGGCCATTGCTGCCCGAAGGCGTGCATTTTATTCCAGCCCATCCGTTGGCGGGGACCGAACATTCTGGCCCGCGCAGTGGCTTTGCTGAACTTTTTGACAACCGTTGGTGTCTGTTGGTGCCGGTTCCCGATACAAATCCGGATGCTCTCGCGCGGTTGCGAAATCTGTGGGAAGGGCTGGGTGCCAATGTCGAGGAAATGGATGCAGAGCATCATGACCTTGTTTTGGCCGTTACCAGCCATGCACCACACTTGATTGCCTATACGATGGTGGGCGTGGCCGATGATTTGCGCCGCGTGACCGACAGCGAAGTTATCAAATATTCGGCTGCCGGCTTTCGGGATTTTACGCGGATTGCTGCCTCGGACCCGACCATGTGGCGCGACGTGTTCCTGACCAACAAGGACGCAACGCTCGAGATTCTAGGGCGGTTCACCGAAGAGCTTTTCGCCCTTCAACGTGCCATCCGCACCGGTGACGGTGATCACCTGCACTCCTATTTCACGCGGACCCGAGCGATCAGGCGCGGTATCATTGAGGCCGGCCAAGATACTGACGCCCCGAATTTTGGGCGTCAACCGGCCAAGAAATGATCCGTCTGGCATTAATATGTCTTCTATTGTCCGGCGCGGCTTTTGCGGGGCCGGACACCTCGTTGCGCCCTATCCAACGCAGCAAAGCGGTGGCGCTGAACCCGTCCGGCACCATCACGCCGCCGCCACGCAGTGAAGCAGGTGAAACGGCATCCAGGCGCGACAACGGCATCGGGTCATCCTTGCGGCCGTTCTTGCGCAGCCGCAAGCTTGAAAAAAAGGCAAAGGCGCGACGCGCATTGCTGGCAAAAGGCGCTGTCTGCGGGGATATCTCTATCCAAGGTAAAGCGATTGGACGCGTCAAACCCAAGCTCAAGGGATGTGGCGTGGAAGATGCAGTTAGGGTTCAATCAGTCGCCGGTGTTCGCCTGAGTAGGGCCGCCGTGATGGATTGCGTCACTGCTAAATCTCTCAAGACATGGGTCGAAGGAACGGCCAAGCCGGCCTTTGCCAAAAAGGGCGGTTTGCGTGGGTTGCGGGTCGCGGCGCATTACGCCTGCAGGACGCGGAACAATAAACCCGGGGGCAAAATTTCTGAGCACGGGCGCGGTCGGGCGATTGATATTTCGGCGTTCCAGCTTTCCGACGGGGCTGAGGTCTCGGTGCTGAAAGGGTGGACTGCGGCGTCCAACAAGAAGGCATTGCGTCGCGCGCATAAAGGCGCATGTGGACCGTTCGGAACCGTTTTGGGCCCGAACGCTGATCGCTTTCACAAAGACCACTTTCACTTGGACACGGCGCGCTACCGCAGTGGTTCTTACTGTCGGTAGTCCTAGCGAAGAATAATGCGGGGTGCGGGGCCCAGTGGAATGAAGCCCATCGACATCCGTCCGTCCTGAAAGCTGATGGTCAAATCCAGCCCGGTCGTTTGGCCTGTCATTTGCGCCAACCCTTTCAGCATTTGTTCTGCCTGTGGGCGCATATTTGGCGGCAGATATCCTGCATTTTCGACCATATTCAGAATTTCTGGCCAGTTTTCGGCTTTTAATGACAGGGGCCCGCTGACCAAGCCTTCCTCATCCACGGTCAGATCGCCAGTGGCCAATATCTCCACTTTGCCCCAAACAAATTGCGCCAGCTTTAGATTTATGACGCGGGGCTGCGGACGCCTAATCTCCAACGCGCGGCGATCCCAGACGCGATCAAATGTGACGTTCAGTTCAGCAGTGAAAGTGTCAAACGCGCTCGGCCAGACATCGGGAAGACCAAGAAAGGTGCGGGGCAGGGTGCCGGGGGTCAATTTGGCGGCGTTCACTTTTAGGTCATAAACCGGTGTTTCCGCCGTCTGCTGCACCATCGTCAGATCAATCGCATCTGCGGCGACAATGTTGCCAACGGCTGTGTCCAGCGACCATGCGCCGCCAGTCAAACCAACGCTTTCCAGTTGCAGCGACGTGCCAGGGCGCAGTCGCAGATCGGCTACAGCCCGATCTGCGTGCAGATCTGAC
>JAPKCR010000119.1 GCA_026421135.1 Sulfitobacter sp.
TAAGCTCTTGCCGCTGGGGCCGAGTGTTGCCCAACAGTTCCTCGACCCAATCAGTAACAATGCGTGTGGCAGGACCTGCGCGATGCTCTGCAAACTGGTTCCCCACTGCTGAGCGTTCCAGATTCATCTCGATCGTGTGGGCACCGTTGCGCCGCGCGTCTGCGACAAAACCCGCTGCTGGATAGACATTCCCCGAAGTGCCAATGGCGGCGAAAATATCTGCTTCTGCCAGATGATCAAAGATCGCATCCATATCATATGGCATTTCACCAAACCAAACGATGTCAGGCCGGGCCGCTGGTGCGTTGCATTTCGGGCAGGGATCACCGGGGGCCATCACCATCGGTGCCGGCCAGCGATAGTTACAGGCAGCACACAGCGCCGAATTCAGGGCACCATGCATATGCATCACGTCCAAAGCACCACCCTGTTCATGCAAATCATCCACATTCTGAGTCACAATTACGACCTGTCCGGCATATTGCATTTGCAACTTTGCCAACGCCTTGTGTGCGGCGTTTGGAACGACTTCAGACGCCTGCTTGCGGCGGGCGTTATAAAAATCGACGACCAACTTGGGGTCGCGGGAAAAACCCTCGGGAGTGGCGACGTCTTCGACGCGGTGCTGCGCCCACAACCCGTCTTCTGCGCGAAACGTCTCTAGCCCGCTTTCAGCCGAAATACCTGCACCGGTGAGAATGACAATCTTACTCATTTTACTGCCTTCCAAGGTCCGTTTGATGATTTACCCCACAAGGGTGTGAAAGCTGCCAGATAGCCACGGCATTTGCACCAGCGTCGGCGCAATCATATGGGTCTGCAACAGTTGACGCATAGTAGTGGCAATGTTCTGTGGCACAGGGCCTGTCCAATCGGCACCTGCAAACAGCGATATTTGCCGCGAAACCCCCGGTGCGGGCAGCGCAAATGCCTTGAGCGCTCCGTGAAACCGTTCTGCGCGGCCATAGCCAAAGGGCGTCGTGATCGCCCAGCCAATGCCCCGTGCGACCATCGCCATCAATGCCAGATGGCTGCCGATCTCGAATTGCGAGGCCAGGTTAATGTTGTTTCGAGTCAGATGATTGCTGATCTGATCTGCAATCATCTGATCGGACTCGTACCTTAGGAAAGGCAAGAGCGAGCTGCCGGAAAGCAGATCAGCGGGCGTCTGGTCAGTGTCATTCGGCGCGACAATGATAAACGGATCACGGGCCAGCGGAATTTCGGTCAATCCGCTTTTTGCGTCACCGCTGGTGGCTGCGATTGCAATGTGCAGCGCCTTGTCCTGAACGGCCTGTATCAAATCTTTGCTACCATCGGTGATCATCCGGAATCGGCATCCCGCCATGCTGTCTGCCAGTATCGTCGCCAGACGTGGCGTTAGATCGTTGTCGAAATCATCAATGACCCCAAGGCTGAGGTCGGACAGATTGGCAAGGTCCATGACCGTCAATTCAGTCTGCGCCAATCGCAACTGGGCCAATGCTGCACTTGCGTGTCGCAGGAAGCTCTCCCCTTGGGGGGTCAGGCGCATCGGGCGACGGCTGTGATTAATTAACGCTGTTCCAATAGCAGCCTCCAGATTGGACATCTGCTGGCTGACTGCAGGTTGGCTTAAACCCGTTGCCGCGGCAGCTTGTGCCACTGAACCGGAGCTTGCCAAGGCCTCGAACACCTCGATACCGCGCAGTGTCACACCTTTCTTGAACATCATTTTCGCCTTTTAGCAGTTTCCAGTTTCCAAATATCACTGCTGGATACGCCTAGTGTGGGCGGCCCGCTAATGGCGACTGATTCAGCAAATCAAAATAGAGTGGTCCATCTTATTTGACCATTGAAGCGGGCGCATAACAAGCGCACGATTGGCGGGAAACCAGACAGAGCCCCAAGAGATGAAAATTGCCACAGCCGCCTATACCCAAGATATCCTGACCAGTTGGGCACATTACGAGGATAAGCTGGCCAACTGGGTCGCAACTGCGGCGGCCAATGGGTCGGATCTGCTGGTGTTCCCCGAATACGGCGCAATGGAGCTGGCGACATTGGCAGGTCTGGACGTTGCCGCAGACCTGGAAGCGTCACTATTTGCCGTGTCTGACCGGCTGCCGGATGCGAACGTGGTCCATCAAAGGCTGGCGGCAGAATACGGTGTCCACATCGTAGCAGCGTCAGGTCCAGCGGCCACAGCCATGCGGCCCGTCAACCGCGCACGTTTGATCACACCGGACGGCAAGATCGGCGTTCAAGACAAACAGATCATGACTCGTTTCGAGCGCGAGGTTTGGGGCGTGATCGGCGGAAATGCCTTGCAGGTCTTCGAAACCGCGATTGGCAAGATTGGAATTCTGATTTGTTATGACAGCGAATTTCCGCTTTTGGGCCGTGCGTTGGCCGATTGCGATATTATCGCGGTACCCAGCGTGACCGAAGCGTTGGCGGGGTACTGGCGCGTGCGCATCGGGTCCATGGCCCGCGCCCTCGAGAATCAGTGCATAACTGCGATGTCATCTTGCGTGGGTACTGCTGACTGGTCTGACGCTTTGGGCGATTCCTATGGGGCGGGGGGGATTTTTTGCCCGCCAGATGTCGGTTTTCCGTCAACGGGTGTGCTGGCTGCGGCACAGATTAACGTGCCCGGTTGGACCTATGCCGAGGTCGATATCGCACAGATCGCCAATGTGCGCGCACAGGGCGTTGTGCTGAACCGAACCCATTGGGCGGATCAGGCAGGCCGCGATAGCGTTGCGATAAACACGTCTTTGCTGTGAATAGGCCTTGAAAAAGGGAAAAATAGCGCCCATTTAAGCCTGCGCTCTGCATTTGCAGGGCAAAGTGTTCAAGGAGAGACCATGGCTAAGGAAGACACGCTCGAATTCCCCGGTATCGTCAAGGAACTCCTGCCGAATGCGACATTTCGGGTCGAGCTTGAAAACGGCCATGAGATTATCGCACATACGGCAGGCAAAATGCGTAAAAACCGCATTCGTGTTCTGGCAGGCGACAAAGTACAGGTGGAAATGACCCCCTATGATCTGACCAAAGGCCGGATCAATTATCGCTTTAAATAACGCGCTTTACCGAAGGTCTCGCGACTTTCGGTCAGCGTTTTGGGTTTTCATATGACCTTTATCCTCGGATCAGGCAGTCCGCGCCGCAAGGAATTGCTGGCGCAAATTGGCGTTGTGGCCGATGACGTCCGTGCGCCCGACATCGACGAAACACCCCTAAGCGCCGAGCTGCCACGCCCGTATTGCGCACGTATGGCCCGTGAAAAGGCCGCCGCCGTTCCGGCGGAACCAGATGACATCGTGCTATGTGCCGATACCACCGTTGCTGTCGGTCGGCGGATATTGGGTAAGCCCGAACATGCCGAGGAAGCTGCCAGCTTTCTGCGATTGATGTCCGGACGCCGCCACAAAGTGATCACAGCCGTCGCGGTAAAACGAGGCGACAAGATGTGGGAACGCGATGTGGTCAGCACTGTGCGCATGAAACGACTGTCTGACGCTGAGTTGCATGCATATCTTGCCACCGGCGATTGGCAGGGCAAGGCGGGCGGTTATGGGATACAGGGACCAGCAGGCGCTTTGATCCCGTGGATCAGCGGATCATTTACCGGCATTGTTGGCCTGCCCCTTGCCGAAACCGCAAACCTGCTGCGCGCAGCAGGCTATATTTTTGACGGAGAGACATCATGAAGGGTCGTACGATCATTCTGGACCACTTGGGCGAGATCGAGGCGGCAGCTTTGATGGTGGACGGCAAACTGGACGATCTGTTGATCGACAGTGACGGCCCGCGCCCCGGCACGATCTACCGCGCCATCGCTGACCGGCCTGTCAAAGGGCAGGGCGGCATGTTCCTGAAAACGCCCGACGGGTCTGCCTTTTTGCGTCAAATCAAGGGGCTTGCCCCCGGTCAGTCCATTCTGGTTCAAGTGTCTGGCTATGCCGAACCCGGCAAGGCTATTCCGGTGACACAAAAACTTTTGTTCAAAAGCCGCTACGCCATTGTGACCCCTGGCGCACCTGGCACAAATATATCGCGCTCTATTCGTGACGAGGAAGAACGCGACCGTCTGCTTGAGGTTGCCCACGAGGCAGCTGACGGGGCGGCCCACGGCCTGATCCTGCGGTCGTCTTGTGCGGGCGCTGATGGCGATGATATTGCCGATGACATTGATGCCATGCTGAGCCTCGCCGACAAGGTGTTGGGCGATGACGCGACCGAAATGGAACTGCTTGCCGAAGGCGATGGCCCGCATATCCTCGCATGGCGTGATTGGGTTGCGCCCGCCGATGTCGTGACCGAGCCGGGCAGCTTTGAGACTCACGGCGTGCTGGATGTTGTGGAAAGTTTGCGCCAACCCCGCGTCGATCTGGATGGCGGCGCGTCGATGTTTGTTGAGCCGACACGCGCGCTGGTCGCAGTCGATGTGAACACGGGCGCTGATGTGTCGCTGGCGTCCGGAATAAAGGCCAACATGTCGTGCGCCCGCGCCTTACCCCGCGCATTGCGCATCCGCGGTCTTGGTGGGCAGATCACCCTTGATCTTGCACCCATGCCCAAGAAAGACCGCCGCCCGTTCGAGACCGCCTTGCGTCAGGCATTTCGTGCGGACGATGTTGAAACCACATTGATCGGGTGGACTCCTTTGGGTCACTATGAACTGCAACGCAAACGCGCACGTCTGCCCATCGCAGAGGTTCTAAAGTGAGCTGCCCGATCTGTAGTGATGAAACGTCGCCCGCCTACCGCCCGTTCTGTTCGCGGCGTTGCGCTGACATTGATTTGGCAAAGTGGCTAAATGGCAGCTACGCGACGCCAAGCCGTGATCCCGAAGATGTTGAGGCTGCGATTGATGCAGCCGAAGCTGCCTTGAACGCGCCGCCGAAGCCTCACTAGAATTCTGCAGGCAAGCAGGTATCGCGGACCGTTTGTGCAATGTGTTTCAATTGCCCGGCAAGCGGGTTTGTCTTGCGCCACACCATGCCAATCGTTCGTGTCGGGTGCGGCGCTGGAAGTCGCGCCACTGATACTTCGGCTGAACGGGTTTCAATCGGGACGGCCATTTCGGGGATTAACGTAACCCCGATCCCCGCACTGACCATTTGAACCAGTGTCGACAGGGAACTGCCCTCCATCAGGTCGCGGGGCATTGCGGATGACATGCTGCAATACGACAATGCCTGATCGCGAAAACAATGCCCCTCTTCCAGCAACAACAGGCGCATTTCGCGGAGCAGTTTTGAGTTGGGCACCGGTTTGTCTTGATCTTGGATCTGGCGCACCAGCACAAATTCTTCGTCCAGCAGGATCTCTTCATGAAGGGTCGGCTCTGATATCGGCAAGGCGACGATGGCGGTATCCAGTTGCCCGCTTAACAGCCCCTCGATCAGCTTTTGCGTGACGGCCTCGCGCGGGCGCAGATCCAGCCCTGCATAGTCTTGCGACAAGCATTTGATGAACCGCGGCAAGAAATAGGGAGCGACTGTAGGGATGATACCAAACCGCAACCGCCCGATTAACGGGCTGTGCGACGCGCGCGCCAGATCGCCGAGTTCGTCCACAGACTGCAGAATTTCGCGTGCCCGCCCGACGAATGTCTCTCCAAAGTCGGTCAGGCGAAGCTGTTTTGCAGACCGTTCGACCAGCGGTGTTCCCACCATGTCTTCCAACGCCTTGATCTGAACGGACAAGGCGGGCTGCGAAATACCGCAATCATCAGCCGCGCGACCAAAATGGCGATGTCGGGCCAATGCTTCGAAATACCGCAAATGTTTGAGCGTCAGTTCCATAGGCTGTAGTTATCACGGTGATTAGAAAATGCAATTTTTCTTAATGTACGGGATGGTGTAGGACAGGCCTCAAGCGGCGACGCTGGATTCTCTTTATGCGGTAAATCGGGCCAAGGTCTGAAAATGCCAGCACCAACGGGACCATTCGAAAAACACAAATGCACGCAAATAAATTCGGAGTTGAAAATGGACGGAAATGATAACGGTTCGATGGGCAAATGCCCGGTGATGCATGGTGGGAATACAGCCACTAAATCCTCTGTTATGTCTTGGTGGCCCAATGCGCTTAACCTCGACATTCTGCACCAGCACGATTCAAAGACCAACCCGATGGACCCGGACTTCGACTACCGCAAAGAAGTCCAGAATCTTGACGTCGAGGCCCTCAAGAAGGACTTGCACGCCCTTATGACTGACAGCCAGGAATGGTGGCCCGCTGACTGGGGTCACTATGGTGGCTTTATGATCCGGATGGCGTGGCATTCGGCTGGCACATATCGTTTGGCCGATGGTCGTGGCGGCGGAGGCACAGGCAGCATGCGTTTTGCGCCTCTGAATTCGTGGCCGGACAACGTCAGCCTTGATAAAGCGCGCCGCTTGTTGTGGCCGGTCAAAAAGAAGTACGGCAACCAGATCAGCTGGGCCGACTTGATCATCCTCGCGGGCAACGTTGCCTATGAATCTATGGGTCTCAAGACAGTCGGTTTCGCATTCGGGCGCGTGGATATCTGGCACCCAGAAACAGACACCTATTGGGGCACCGAAAAAGAGTGGCTTGCCAATAGCGACGGTCGCTATGACGACTTGGAAAACCCGGCAACGATGGAAAACCCGCTTGCTGCTGTCCAGATGGGCCTGATCTACGTCAACCCCGAAGGTGTGAACGGCCAATCCGATCCGCTGCGGTCTGCGTTGCATGTGCGTGAAACATTTGCGCGTATGGCGATGAACGACGAAGAAACCGCAGCACTGACTGCAGGTGGTCACACCGTT
>JAPKCR010000747.1 GCA_026421135.1 Sulfitobacter sp.
ACTGCTTGGGTTCGGCTGGTCACGGACAGCTTTTCATAGAGGTTTGAAAGATGGAATTTCACGGTGTTCGCGGAGATGTCAAATTCGGCCGCAATTTGGCGGTTGCTAAGGCCGCGCGACAGTGCCTCAAGCAGCGCCCGTTCGCGCTTGGTCAGTTGATGGATCGGATCAGACTGAAGGTCGCGCACATCGAGGAATGGGAACACCATTTGGCCCGCCGCAACCGACGCGCAGGTTTCGAGCAGTCCATCCACGGGCCCATTGCGCGGCGAGAAGCCAGCAGCGCCTGCGCCAAGCGCGTGACGAGGCAGATCTCCGGCGGGGTCGCCGTAGACGACGATGCGAGGTGCATCCGGTTGTTCTCGCAGAACCTCGATCAGTTTTTGACCGCCGAGCTCAGGCAGCTTCCAATCGACAATGCCGATCTGGACCGGCACCCGCATCACGGTCCCAAGGAAGCCTTCGGCAGTGGATGCCGTTGCCACCAGAGAGAATCGTGGGTCGCGGTCAAAAATCTCGGACATGGCTGACAAGACCAGCATATTGCTGTCCGCCAACGCGACCGAGATAGAACCGGTCTGACCTGCTTGTCCTTGCAATCGTTGATCTTTCTTTAAAAAACTACCCGAACTGGTAGGTCGAATTTCAGTATACCACGGTATTTCCAGACTTATGGGTAGTAATATAACTACCCAAATAGATACCCAAAAGCAGGAATATCTTACGTTGTCGCATTTGGCAAATAGGGATTTCATCACGAGAATAATTGTTTCCTGAAGCCAAGAGGCCATCCCATGACTGAAGCAACACCCTTCCCACAACTCGTCATTCCAAACACTTTGGCCGCTGGCCCTGGACCTGGCAACACTGATGCCCGCGTACTGGCTGCCTTTGCAGGTGCTGGCGTTGCGGACCACATGCAACCTGACGTGCTGCGCGGGATGGTCGAATGCAAACACATGCTGCGCGAATTCATGGGTACCGAGAACGTCCATACGTTCGGCGTTGCAGGAACTGGTTGGAGCGGCCTCGATTGCATGATGTCCGCAGTTATGCCGGGCGACACGGTTGTTGCATTTTCAAACGGCACGTTCTCAGGGATCGACGCGTTGACTTTGCGCATGAAGGCATCAACGCGCGAAGAACTCGCCGCGAACAGCCTGAACCCGCAACCCGCAAGCGTTACTGTTATCGAAGTGCCGCACGGCCAATCGGTCACTGCTGAAATCGTTGAGGCGGCTTTGGCCGAACACAAACCTAAATGGGCGTTCATGGCCCATTGGGAGACCGGCTCGGGCAGGATCAACGACATCAAGGGCTTTTCGGATGCATGTATAAAGCATGATGCGATGGGCCTCGTCGACGCCGTCTCCTCCCTCGGTGTCGAGGATTTCAAAATCGATGACTATCAGGGTGTAGTCGGTTGGGCATCGTGTCCGCAAAAGGGTTTGTTGTGCCTGCCTTTGACATATGCACCTGTCAGCTTCACTGATCGCTACATCGAAACGTTGCGGGCATCGGGCTGCTATACCTATGCGAACCACCCGATCATGGAAGCCCGTCACTGGGGTGTCATCGACGGCAAGGACGCCGAAAAAGGTGCCTATCATCGCACGCACTCGGGTTATGCTGTCGCGGCATTCCACGAAGCATTGCGGATCAATCTGGCCGAAGGCCTGTCCAAACGTGCGCAAGATTACATCTTCCACGAAAAGGCGCTTAGTGCGGCTGTAACTGCGATGGGCTGCGAAGTTACATCGAATATGACCAGTCTTGTTGTTCTGAACCTGCCGCCAGAATTTGCCGGCCGTGAAATGGAATTGGTCCAGAATTGCCGCGCTGTTGGCTTTGGGATTTGGCCAACCCTGTCGGCCCCTGTCCAAATCCGCATCGGTAT
>JAPKCR010000120.1 GCA_026421135.1 Sulfitobacter sp.
CTAAGGATATTTTGACGGCGGAACCATGTTTGATTGGTTCAAACGCAATGCCTAGCGTGCCGGTGTTACGTTTATCCATGATGAAGTCGTCGCGATGACTAAATCTTCCGACGGTAATCTGGTCAGCTCTGTCACCCTAAAATCGGGCAGCACCGTTGCCTGCGGAAAAGTGGTGAATGCATCTGGCCCTCGCGCACTGGCCACTGCCCAGATGGCAGGGATATCCCTGCCGGTCGAGCCGCGAAAACGCTATACTTTCATCTTTGATGCGGCCGACCGGTTGGACCGCGATCTGCCGCTGACAGTTGACCCGTCCGGCATCCATGTCCGCAGCGAAGGTAAATATTACATGGCGGGTTGCCCGCCGGACGATGATCCAGCCGTGGACTATGATGATTTCGGGTTTGATCACAGCTTGTGGGAAAACAAGGTTTGGCCCGCGGTTGCCAACCGAATTCCCCAATTTGAACGGGTCAAGGTGATCAATGAATGGGTCGGGCATTATGCCTATAACACGCTTGACCAGAATGCGATTTTGGGGTGCCACGGTAAGGTTGCTAATTTTATTTTCATGAACGGTTTTTCGGGGCATGGCCTGCAACAATCCCCTGCAATCGGGCGCGGGATTGCCGAACTAATTGCCTATGGGGAATATCGCAGCCTCGATTTGACGCCTTTTGATTATCAGCGAATAGAGTCACAAAGAACGATAATCGAACAGGCTATCATCTAACGAAAATCAAGGAGACGACGAATGTTAAAGAAATTGGTATTGACCGGCGCAGCGGGCCGTCTTGGGTCCTATTTGCGCGAACCTTTGTCGAAGATGTGCGAGGAATTGGTCAGTACTGATATCGCGGCTGACATCGGCACCTTGTACCCCAACGAACGGTTTATCCAAGCTGACATCGCGGTTTACGATCAAATTGCCCCGCTTCTGGAAGGGGCCGATATGGTCATCCATTTTGGCGCGATCGTGGATGAAAAACCCTTCGAAGAATTGCTGGGGCCGAATTTTGTCGGCTCTTATAACATTTGGGAAGCAGCCTACCAGCACGGGCTGCAGCGGGTCGTTTACGCGTCGTCGATCCATGCGGTTGGCATGCACAAAAAAGCGGATTTCATTGGCATCGATGCTCCACACAAACCCGATACATTCTATGGGTTGGCCAAGTGTTTCAGTGAAGACCTTGCCAGCATGTATTGGGACAAGCGCGGCCTTGAGGCGGTTTGCCTGCGCATCCTGAGTTGCGCACAGGTCAATAACCCCCGCGCCTTGGGGTCTTGGTTGTCATATGATGATCTGATCCAGCTTGTCACCCGCGCCATCGACACGCCCTCGGTTGGGTTTAGCGTCGTTTACGGTGTCTCAAACAAAGACCGTGCACCGGTCGACAACGCCAAAGCATCTTTTCTGGGATATCGCCCCAAAGACAACGCCGAACAATTCGCCGAGGCCATTCTGGCTGACGCAGCACCGGCAGATCTGAAAGACCCCGGCGAAATGTGCCATGGTGGGCCGTTTGCATCGGTCGATCTAGGTCAAAGCGGCGTGGCGTCAATGAACATCGTTGACGATAAAAAGAAGACCTGAAACATGTCAGCACCGGTGGTTCGGGGTTTCCCCTGATCCACCGCCCTACGCAGTCGCAATCCGCTAGTCCGAGAGTTCCTGCCAGCGATGGCAGGCGACCTTGTGTTCGACCCCAGCGGCCTCCAGCATTGGCTCCTCAACGCGGCAACGGTCAATCGCAAAGGGGCAACGTGTTTGAAATTTGCATCCCGGTGGCGGATTGGTCGGTGACGGGATTTCACCCTCAAGCTTTTGCGCCTTGCCCCGATCATCAGGGTCCAGAGATGGGATCGCGGACAACAAAGCCTTGGTATATGGGTGACGCGGCCCCGAAAACAGCGTGCGCGTAGGGGCGGTTTCAACGATGCGACCCAAATACATGACGGCCACATGATCGCAGACGTGCGCAACAACGCTTAGATCATGACTGATGAACAAAAACGTCAGCCCCATGTCCTGCTGGATCGCCTTGAGCAGGTTCAAAACATCGGCCTGAATAGACACATCCAACGCCGCGACACTTTCATCTGCGACGATAAACTTGGGTCCTGACACTAAGGCGCGCGCAATCGAGATGCGCTGGCGTTGCCCCCCCGAGAACGCATGAGGGAACCGGCGCAGGTGTTCGACATTCAACCGGCATTTCGCGGCGATTTCACGGACGCGTTCGTCGGTCTCGGTACGATTTTTGGTCAGGCCCATCACCTCGAGCGGCTCAGCAATGATATCGCGCACCGTCATGCGAGGGCTCAATGCGGCATAGGGGTCTTGAAAGATCAGTTGGGCACGCTTTCGATAATCTTTCAGCTCTTTCTTGCCCAGCTTTTTCAGCGAATAAGACACTTCGCCATCGTCAAACAGTACGTCGCCTTTGGTGATCGGCGCAGCGCGCAGCATGGCACGGCCCAGCGTTGTTTTGCCAGAACCCGACTCCCCGACCAGCCCGAAAAAACTTCCCGGCGCAATTTCGATATCAACGTTTTCGACAGCACCGACATAGGGCTTAGGGCCAATCAAGTTGCCGCGTAAGGCATAGTGTACCGACAGGCCTTTGGCAGCGATCAGGGGTTTGCTGGTCATGTTGTCCCCTCCTGCGGATCATACAGATGGCAGGCGGCAAAGTGATCCGCGTCGACGTTATGAAATGCGGGCACTTGTGCTGTACAAACTGGGCCGATGAACTCTTGGCAGCGCGTGTGATAAACACAGCCCGAGGGGCGTTCCAATGGCGACGGGATGTCGCCGGGGATCGGGGTCAGTGGCGCGTCTATGTCATCAAGTGTTGGCAAAGCGGCCAGCAGACCGCGGGTGTAAGGGTGCGCGGGCTTGCGGATCACGTCGCGAACAGTGCCCTGTTCGACCAAGCGCCCCAGATACATTACAGCCACCTTGTCAGCGGTTTGCGCGATTACCCCCAGATCATGGGTAATAAAAATAATTCCCATGCCAAATTCCGTCACGAGATCTTTCATCAGGTCGATGACCTGCGCCTGAATGGTCACGTCCAGAGCCGTTGTCGGTTCGTCGGCAATCAGCAACTTGGGCTTTGTCGACAATGCCATCGCGATCATCGCGCGTTGGCGCATGCCGCCTGACAGTTCGAACGCGTATTGGCCAAAGCGCGTGGATGGGTCAGAAATGCCAACGCGGTCCAGCATCTCGATCGACAGCTCTTTGGCCTGCGCCTTCGAGAAATTTGTGTGGATCAAAAGCTGTTCCACCATCTGGTCCCCGATGGATATTGCTGGCGCAAAGCTGGCCATCGGCTCCTGGAAAATAAGCGAGATCGCCCCACCGCGCACGATTTTCATTTCGCGGTCGGTCTTTAGAGACAACACGTCAACCGGCCCGTCATCCAGATGTAAAGTGATCTTGCTGTCAGGGCCGTAAACGGCATTGCCGGGGTTCAGCTTCATCAGGGATTTGGCAGTAACAGACTTGCCCGATCCGCTTTCGCCCACCAGCCCCATGACTTCGCCCGCCTCAAGGCTAAAGGACACGTTATCGACAGCCGTGATACGGCCCTCGTCTGTGTCGAATTGCAGGGTCAGGTTCTCAACGTCGATTAGTCGGCTCATTTCTTGGTATCCCCATAAGGATCAGCCGCATCGCGCAATCCGTCCCCCACAAATACAAACGCCATCACAAGGATGATGAAAAAGATCACCGGAATGAAATACCATTGGTAGTTCAGCAAAACATCCGCGCTGGTGACGTTCTGCAACATGACCCCCAGCGAGTTCACAGGGTCCTTGAGGCCAAGTCCAATAAAGCTGAGAGCGGTTTCGGACAGCACCATGTAGGGAAATGAGATGACAAGATCGACGATGATATAGCTGGTGAAGCTGGGCAGCAGATGTTTGCGGATAACATGCCCGCTAGACGCCCCGCACAGCCGCGCAGCCAGCACATATTCCTGATTGCGTTCGGTCAGGATGTGGGTCCGGACACGGCGCGCCAGCGTGGGCCAGCCGATAAAGCCTAATATGATCGAGATGAAGAAGAACCTTTCTTCCGCGCTCCATGTGTCGGGGATAAAGGCGGCCAGCGCCATAAACAGCGGTATGGCCGGAATGGTGCGTACCGCATCCGTCACCATTTGGATGACTGAATCCGCCCACCCCCCATAGAAACCCGATACGCCGCCGATCACCAAGGCAAGCACAAAGGCGATGAATACCCCGATGGTGCCCACTGCAAGCGATGTGTTGATGGCATGGAACGTACGCGAGAAAATATCCTTGCCCGTTGAATCCGTACCGAACAGGTGGACGTAACCCTCGTCCAAGCCAAACAAATGGGTGTCGAAGGTCATGAAGAACAAGGAGTATTCCGACCCTTCGACGAAGAACTGCAGATATTGCCGTTTGTCTTTATTGACCGTCGTGACCCATCTGAAATTCGTTTTCACCGACCGCTCACGCTCTAACGCGTAGATGAACGGCCGGAGTGAGCAGCCGTTGTCATCGCAGAAATGCGGGACGGTGGGGGCACCATTCAGATAGTCTTTGTCGCGGCCTGCGATAGTTGGATCATAGGGTGTGAGGAAGGGTGCAAATATTCCGGACAGGATCAAGACCACCAACACCCAAGCCGCAACCATTGCTGCTTTTTGTTTCTTGAAACGGGTCCAGATCAGCTGCCCTTGCGACGCCGTGAAATAGGCGTCTTTTGCGGTTTGGTCGACGGCGGCGTCATAGCTATTGGTATCTGCCATTTTCGTTACCCCAATATGCTGCGACGGATGCGCGGATCGACCAAGGCCAATGCGATGTCCGTGATAAAGTTGATAGCCACGATACTGCCTGTCAGGAAAAAGATAATCGCGCCCGCAAGCTGTTGGTCATTGGATCTGGCCAGTGCCTCGATCAGCAGGGAGCCGGCCTCGGTCAAGGTCAGGATCAGAGCCACGATGGGGAGTTCATTGAAGATACGGTTCAAATCGAACCCCAGCGAATTGATGATCGGGCTAAGGGCGTGGCGTGCAGGATAGCGCAGCAACAGGCGGCGGCCCGACACCCCACGCGCGGCGGCCGCTGTGACGTAAAGTTTGCTGATCTCGTCTGACATCAATGCACGCACTGTCTGGATCGCAAATGCCGTAGCTGACCAGCCTAGAATAAACACGGGAAGCCAGACGTGACTTAGGAAATCCTTGACCTTGGCGGCGTCCCAAGGTGCGTCGCGATATTGGGCCGAGAACAGCCCCGTTAGACTGTCGCCAAACATCACGGTTGAAAACAGCATGATCATCAGCGCCAGAAGGAAATTCGGCAGCGCCAGCCCGAGATAGCTGACCAAACGCAGACCGTTGTTCAGGAATGGGTTGCGCGATGTGGCGGCGATGATCCCGACAGGGATCGCGATGACATAGGCCAGCACAAGTGAGCCAAGGCAGATGCCGATGCTCAACCAGACTTTTTGGCCCAAGAGTTGATTGATGTTGAGGCGCAGGATGCAACTGTCGCCAAATTCGCCTTGGAAGGCGTTGAAGATCCAACTGGTCCAGCGTTCTAAGAAAGGGCGGTTTAGTCCAAGGCGAACGCGCTCTGCCTCGATATCGGCGATCGAGATTTGCGCGCCTTGGCTGTTTTTGAATGCCAGATAGCGTTCTGCACAATCGCCGGGGACCATTTCCATCAGGGAAAAGACGATAAACGACACAAGGCAAAGCGTGATGAACGCAAGTACCAGACGGATGAACGCAAATCTTAAAAATTGCACCATGAAAATCTTTGCCCCGCAACAGATTACGACCCATTTGGGTTCGCTGTTTTAACGGTTGCGGGCCAACAAGGCTGGCCCGCAACACGGTTCATTTCAACAAGCGCTGATTACTCGTCAAAGAACCACTGCGACGGACGGTAGGGGTATGTCCGGTAGTACGCATAGGACGCTGTCTTGAACTCGGGGAAGTTCTTGAGAGACGTCGAATGGTAGATCGGCTTTTGCTCTTTCACGGTGCCGATGAACAACAGATTGCCTGTCATGTTTTCGACCAGTTTCAGACCCAGCGCATCGGATTCCGGCGTGCCAACCGGCGTTGCCTGAAACGCCTTGACGTCTTCCATCATTTCCTTGGCAAAGGCTGGTGGTTCGACACCGGACGCGCCATTAGAATCGACATATTCACCCCAAAGCATCGCGGTGCGCATGTTGAAGTAGTTGTCGTAAGGCGGGATGAAGATTTCACCGTTACCCAGAACAACGGCCAGCGGCACGCTTTTCTCGAACATAGTCACGTCCAACTGGTTTGAGGACTGCGAAGAGCGGTACTCGTCGGTGGTGACTTCTTTGACCGTGTTGTTGATCCCTACATCGCGCCAGCTTTGGCCGACCAGTTCAACGATCTTGATCGAAATACCTTGCGTTGCCACCTGTAGGTTCAGCGTCAAAGGATCGCCATTTGGCAATTCACGCATGCCATCGCCATCAACATCGACGACACCGATTTCGTCCAGCAGGGATTTTGCCATCTCAGGATCGAACTGCGCGTAATGCTGTTCCCATTCCGGAGTAACAAAGCTGGGTGTCGGGGAAAATCCGATATATTGCTGCGGCGTACCAAGGCCGAACATCGCGACTTCGTTGATTTCGTCGCGGTTCATTGCAACGGACATGGCCTGACGGAACTTCAGATCGCCAAAAACCTTGCGTTTTTCCAGATCCTCCGACGTCACGTTGAACGC
>JAPKCR010000748.1 GCA_026421135.1 Sulfitobacter sp.
CAAGCGGGGCGGACAATGGGCTTGCACCAAGGCCAGAAGCGCTTGCGAGCTTTACGCCTGATTATGATAGGCAGCGGTCAAATCCGGCGAGAGATCGCGCTTCTTATCAATGACCGTTAGTCGGGTTTCCGTTGTGGTGCCGTGGCGGGCATAGACCCGGCCCGCGATTGGCGCGGAAAAGCGGATCGTAGCGATCTCGCCGATGCGTTTGAACGCAGAGCGGAATGCGCTGTTGGCTGGAGAGAAATTGGCTCCGGACACAACGACCAGCCGACCGTCCGGCTGCAGCCGATCAAGAGCTGACTGAACATGATGACCCATGGCAGCCTTGTAGCGACCTTCGACACCGGGTGCGGCGGAGAACGGCGGGTTCATGATGATAAGGCTCGGCGAAACGGACGCATCCAGCCGATCATCTATTGAACTGGCATCGTGACGGCTCACGGAAGCATCAGGGAACAGTTGGCCCAACAGGTCAGCACGGACATCATCGATCTCGTTGAGATGAAGTTTTGCGCCCGCCAACTTCGCGTAGATCGCCAAGAGGCCGGTCCCGGCAGACGGCTCCAGAACGACATCATCAGCCCGAGACTGCGCCGCTTCGCCGACAATCGCAGACAGTGGCAGCGGCGTCGAGAATTGCTGCAGCTTTTGCGACGTCTCACTGCGGCGGGTATGAGACAATGCAAAGCCCGCAATCTTTTCGACCATGGCCAAAAACTTTGCGGGCGTCTCACATTGGCGGCGCATCAGCGCGCCATATTTGAGCAGCAACAGGATCTGTGCGCACTCGCCGGCTTCATATCCGTCCTTCCAGACCCAAGCCCCGGAGGTGTCAGAGCCACCAAAAGCGGTCTCCATAGCGTCGCGAACGCAAGTCTTATCGAGCGCCTTGCCCTGTTCGAAATAGGGAAGCAGTTGATGAGCCGCCTGAAGCAGCGCGGCGGCACGCGACGGCGCGCCTGCAGTAAGCATATCTGTCATGGGGAATCTCCGGGTCAAAGGGTTGCCACCCATCCCCGCAGTACTCTCTCTGACACCGGGGAGGGCTTGCCCTTCCCCCGGACTGTCCTCTCCCTCTTTGCGGAAAACCCATGCTGGACCGCGCCTAGCAGTGCGTGAGGGTCGTATTCTTGTTCCTGAGACGGGATAGCAGATAGCCATCCCGTCGCAGAACTTACTCAGCTGCCGTCTCTTGCTGGGTGGCCAACCCGCTGACATCGATCCGACCCTTGCCAATATTGACTGTGATGATCTGATCCTGTCGGCACAGCCAATAGAGTTCGCGATCAATAACGCGGGTGATCGCGTTGATTTGCGCCTCGTGGCTGGTCTCGAGCAGGTTGATGGCAAGATCCTCGGCCTCATCTCGAAACCAGCGTTGCTGCTGATCATACGACCCCGCCTCGACATCGTCGGAGGGATCGAACAGTGCACGTTCAAGGAAATCCACGAGATCGGTGCTTGTAGCAATGGATGATTTGGTGATCGCGATATCAACATCATCCAGACCCCAATCGTCCTCTCCTAGGATCAACCAGTCCGTCGCCAGGGTCCACTCCTCGGTATGGGTCACATCTGACAAGGTGCAATGGATTTCCAACTGATCTGGCCGCTCGGTCATCGTGTGGCGTTTGCCCGGCTCGACGCAGGTTGTGTCGGTATCACCAACGATGCGGTATCCTTTGACCGACACCCGGGCCAGTTGATCATACCAGTCATAGCCTTCAAATCCGGCCTTGGGATCATAAAATTTGGTTTCAGCTCGCTGAGCTGAGAGCGCGAAGGCGAGGTTTTGCTCCTCAATCGCACCCCCGTCCGACACATAAACAACATCATCGGCGTTGATCGCCTCGACCTTGCCATAGCCATTTTGGTCGCTATCCGCATGGC
>JAPKCR010000121.1 GCA_026421135.1 Sulfitobacter sp.
GATCTGGCAAAACGGATCGACTCGTTCAACCTTCCACTTGGTCGTTTAAAAACCGGTACTCCACCACGCTTAGATGGTCGTACAATTGATTGGACAAACCTTGAGATGCAACCCGGAGATGACGAACCCGTCGTCTTCTCTTTCATGTCGAAAGGTGTCTCAGCAAAGCAGATATCGTGTGGCATCACACATACGAACGAAAAAACCCATCAGATTATTCGAAAGAATCTTGAAAAATCTGCAATGTACGGTGGGCATATCGAGGGTATTGGGCCTCGCTACTGCCCATCCATTGAAGATAAGGTTGTTCGCTTTGCTGACAAAACTTCTCATCAGGTGTTTTTGGAACCAGAGGGTGTTGATGATCATACGATCTACCCAAATGGTATATCAACGTCTCTCCCCGAGGACGTCCAGCTTGATTACGTTCGGTCAATGGCTGGGCTCGAAAGAGTTGAAATTCTTCAACCCGGCTATGCTATTGAATATGATTATGTTGATCCCAGGGCGTTGGATGCGACGCTGAAGGTCCGAACTGTTCCAGGGCTTTATCTAGCGGGGCAAATTAATGGCACTACCGGTTACGAAGAAGCCGCTGCACAGGGCTTAGTCGCGGGGTTAAATGCCGCTCTCGAAGCCCAAGGGAAGGATCCAGTCATATTTAGCCGCGCTGATTCATATATTGGTGTGATGATTGACGATCTAACCACGAGAGGGGTTACAGAGCCCTATCGAATGTTCACTTCGCGCGCTGAGTTTAGACTTTCGCTGCGGGCCGACAATGCTGACCAGCGGTTAACACCCATTGGAATTAGCCTTGGTTGCATCTCGCAATCCAGAATGGATGTTTTTTTAGCTAAGATGAAGCGGATGACTCAAGCGTTGGACCTCCTTTCGAAAAGCGAATGGTCGCCCAAGGAGATCGCAGAAGTAGGGATCAAGATCAATCAAGATGGCACAAAGCGCACGGGTTTTCAGCTGCTGGCGTTTCCGGATGTTGTCTTTGAGGACCTGATTGCATTGAACCCTGATCTTGCAAATGTCGAAGATGATATCCGTCGGCAAGTTGAAAGAGATGCTCTTTATGCGAATTATATTGCTCGCCAACAGCGAGATATTGATCTCCTAAAGAAAGACGAAGCTCATTCCATACCAACCGACTTTGATTATCAGCAAATCGACGGTCTATCAAACGAGCTGACATCAAAGCTTGAAAAAACGGCACCTTCGAACCTCGCTCAGGCTGCGCGTATTGATGGCATGACACCGGCTGCGCTGACGCTTCTGCTGTCTCACCTCAAGCGCGGTAGCAGAAAGAAGTCAGCGTGAGCGGTTTTGATGAATTGCATGTTTCACGTGAAACATCTGATCTCCTCAAGCAATTCGTGCGACTTGTCGAGAAATGGACCGTTAAGATCAACCTGATCTCGAAGCCCAGCATCGCGCACATCTGGGAGCGTCATGTAAAAGATTCCTTACAGCTCTATCAGCACGCCCCGGAAGGCGATCACTGGGTAGATTTAGGCAGTGGGGGTGGATTCCCTGCAATTGTACTGGCCATTCTGTCAGCTCAGGACGGGCGGAAAACAAAATTTACGATGATTGAAAGTGATCAGCGAAAATGCGTTTTTCTGCGCACGGCTTTGCGTGAGCTGGGCTTAGAAGGCGAAGTTTTAAATGAACGTATCGAGGCAGTACCGGGACTTGAAGCTGACGTCCTGTCGGCCAGGGCGCTTGCGGATTTGCCCTCGCTTTTACAATTTGCGAATTTACACCTTAAAAGAGGCGGGACTGCCCTTTTCCCTAAGGGTGAAAACTGGAAGACTGAGGATATCGATGCAAAATCTAGATGGCGCTATGGCTGTGATGTCATCCCAAGCCTAACTAATCCCTCTGCCGCAATACTAAGAATTAAGGATATTACCCATGTCTGACCTCTCTCGCCCGGTAGGCCCCAAAATCATAGCAGTGGCGAACCAAAAAGGCGGTGTAGGGAAAACAACAACCACTATAAATCTTGCAGCTGCTCTGGTTGAGCGCGATCAGCGAGTTTTGGTTGTTGATCTTGATCCTCAAGGAAATGCGTCGACTGGTTTAGGGATCGATGTCGATGAACGTGAGTTCACAACATACGAATTGCTTCTCGAAGACATTTCTTTGGACAAAGTCATCTTGAAGACTGAAACGCCCGGCTTGCACATTGTGCCAGCAACTGTCGATCTAAGTTCGGCTGACCTAGAGCTAATTTCTAATGAGAAACGAAGTTTCCTTTTACATGATGCGCTGCGTCAGACCCAGATGGACAGCTATGCATTCGATTATATCTTAATTGATTGCCCGCCTTCGCTGAACCTACTGACTGTAAATGCGATGATCGCGGCGCATTCAGTCTTGGTGCCTCTGCAAAGTGAGTTCTTTGCGCTTGAGGGGTTATCCCAGCTTATGTTGACAATAAGGGAGGTCCGACAAAGCGGCAACAAAGACCTTCGGATTGAAGGGGTGGTTCTGACAATGTACGATCAGCGTAATAATTTGTCGCAGCAGGTTGAACAGGACGCGCGCGCGAACTTGGGTGAATTGGTCTATAAAACTGTTATTCCTCGCAACGTTCGCGTCAGCGAGGCACCCAGTTTCTCAATGCCAGTGTTAAGCTATGACAGCGGATCTAAGGGCGCGATGGCGTATCGGAATTTGGCGAAAGAGATTTTGGAAAACAGTGTAGTCTAGGGGCGGATAGATGGCAGATAGAGAAAAACGGCGTGGACTGGGGCGTGGGCTGTCGGCTTTGATGGCTGATGTGGCAGAGACCCAAACTGTTGCAACTGAAGGCACAGCTGAGCGATTTGTTCCAATAGAACAAATATCGCCCAACCCCGAGCAGCCAAGAAAGCGTTTTGATCCTGAAGATTTGAACGATCTGGCGAACTCGATTAAAGAAAAGGGTGTAATCCAGCCTCTTATCGTGCGCCGCAGAGTGGACGGAACTTTTGAGATCGTCGCTGGCGAACGTCGCTGGCGTGCTTCTCAGATGGCTAAGCTGCATGAGCTTCCGGTTATTGTGCGTGAATTCACTGATGTCGAAGTTCTTGAAGTCGCGATCATTGAGAATATTCAACGCGCGGATCTTAATTCAATTGAAGAGGCTGCTGGCTATCGCCAGTTAATGGATCGATTTGGCCACACGCAAGAGAAGATGGCTGAGGCCCTCGGGAAGAGCCGGAGCCACATTGCGAACCTGCTAAGACTTTTGAACTTGCCTGACAGCGTCTTGGAGATGGTTCGGGGCGGGGAACTTACCGCTGGCCATGCGCGAGCCCTCGTGCCTGCTGATGATCCAGTAAAGTTAGCAAAGCAGATTATCGCGGGTGGTTTATCTGTTCGTGCAGCTGAAGCGTTGGTCAAGAAAAGCCAAGCTGGTGACCAAGACCGAAGCGAGAAGAAGACGTCAGGGGTCAATTCCGAGAAAGACGCGGATACCCGCGCACTTGAGGGAGATCTTTCAGCCAGCTTGGGTATGAAAGTGACCTTGAATCATAAGCCAGGGCAAGAATCGGGTCAGATGGTTTTGAGCTACAAGAACATGGACGAGTTGGACGAGCTTTGCCGGCTATTGTCGGTAAGTTAGTCGGCTAACAATTCAGCTAGAATAGCATTTAGAACCATGAAACCCTGATCTGACACTTTCAGCTGATCGCGCTCCAAATTGATCATCCCTATGTCCTGCATCTGGATGATCTTTTTTTGTGACAGGGGTTTTCCAGAGAGGACGGAGTATCTCTTTAGGTCGACTCCTTCTTTCAGTCGCAGCCCCATCATTAGAAATTCGCTCGCTTGATCCTCAGCGGAAAGAATCTCTCGAGGTTTCTCTGTGGATTCTGTGACCACTGCATCCAACCATCGCTGTGGATTGCTGAAACATTCTGTCGCGCAGCGTTGTCCGTTTTGTGACAATCGCCCATGGGCGCCAGGGCCGATCCCAAGATAGTCGCCATAGCGCCAATAGATTAAGTTGTGACGCGATTGGGCACCGTCCCGCGCATGGTTTGAAACTTCATAAGAGGGCATTCCCATCTTGTTGCAGATTTCCTGAGTGGCCGCATACATGTCTGCCCCAAGATCGTCATCGGGCAGCCCGCGCAACTTGCCGATGGCGTACCGATCACCAAATGCTGTGCCTTTTTCAATAGTAAGCTGATAGAGAGAAATATGGTCTATCGCCAGCGATAGGGCCTGTTCAAGTTCTGCCTCCCAATCCGGCAGCGTTTGATTTTGCCTGCCATAGATCAGGTCAAAGCTGACACGGTCAAAGCTGGAACGCGCAATATCAAAGGCAGCTAAGGCCTCGGCCGTGTCGTGGATGCGGCCAAGTTTTTTTAAATCGGCATCGTTTAACGCCTGAATGCCCATAGAAACCCGATTGACGCCGGCGTCTCGAAATCCTTTGAATCTACCGGCCTCGACTGAACCCGGATTAGCTTCGAGGGTGATTTCCAAGTCGTTCGCGACGGGCCAGAGCCGATAGATCGTGGCAATTATATCTGCGACAATCTCGGGGTCCATTAAGCTTGGAGTTCCGCCTCCAAAAAATACGGCGTTGAGAACTCGACCTTTGGTTTCAGCGGCTCCACGCTCAAGTTCCATTAGGTAAGCATCACGCCACGCGCGTTGATCAATTTTGCGACTAACATGGCTGTTAAAGTCACAATAGGGGCATTTCGCCTCGCAAAAAGGCCAATGGATGTAGAGGCCGAAACCGCCCTGGCGCCAATCTTCAGTCAAAGCAGGCCGACGTCAGTTTGGCAAAAGCATCTGCGCGATGGCTGATCTTATTTTTTTCATCATGCGTCATCTCCCCAAAGGTCTGCTCGTAGCCATCAGGCTGAAATATAGGATCATATCCATGCCCAATGTCGCCCCGCATGGGCCAAACCAGTGAACCATCAACGCGCCCTTCAAAAACTTCCTCGTGACCATCAGGCCATGCAAGCACCAACGTTGCGCAGAAACGGGCGCGCCGCGGATGAGGAGCGTTCTTTTCTTCGAGCAAGTTATGGGTTTTTGTCATCGCCATAACAAAATCACGTCCATTCGGTGTTTCCGACCAATCAGCGGTATAGACGCCGGGCGCTCCATCAAGTGCTTCGACTTCAATCCCTGAATCATCCGCTAGGGCAGGCAAGCCAGTGGCTTTTACCGCTGCGACGGCCTTTATCCGTGCATTGCCAATAAAATTGTCTTCAGTCTCTTCAGGTTCTGCAAGCTCCATTTCAGCAGCACCCACAACGCGCACGCCAAAGGGGGCGAATAGTTCGGCCATTTCTTCAAGCTTACCTGCGTTATGGGTGGCGATTAGAATTTGATCACCTGTAAACTTGCGTGTCATGCAGTGGCGGCCTTCTGAATTTCCACTAGTTCAGATACGCCCTTTTCTGCGAGGTCCATGAGTTGGTTCATCTGATCGCGAGAATAAGTGGACCCTTCAGCGCTCATCTGGACTTCGATCAAACGGCCTGAACCAGTCATGATAAAGTTTCCGTCGACCCCAGCTTCTGAATCCTCGGGATAATCTAGGTCCAGCAATGCCTGACCCGCGTATACACCGCAGCTGATTGCAGCGACCGGATCCGCCAATGGATCGCTTACTACATCTCCAGCTTTCATTAACTTGTTCACAGCCAGCTTTAACGCGATCCACCCGCCTGTAATCGAAGCGCACCGGGTTCCGCCATCCGCCTGCAGTACATCGCAGTCGATGGTGATTTGACGTTCGCCCAAAGCGCTGCGGTCAACGCCGGCGCGCAAGGCGCGGCCGATCAGGCGCTGAATTTCAACTGTACGGCCGCCCTGCTTGCCCATTGCGGCCTCGCGGCGCATTCGGGTATTCGTTGCGCGGGGGAGCATTCCGTATTCTGCAGTGACCCATCCCAGGCCCGATCCTTTGATAAACGGGGGTACGCGATCTTCGATCGTCGCGGTGCAAAGTACATGAGTATGACCCATCTTGATAAGGGCAGAGCCTTCGGCGTGTTTAGTAAAGCCTGTCTCGACAGATACGGCACGCATTTCGTCAAGTTTCCGACCAGAGGGACGCATAAGATAATCCTTTTTGATTTACATTGGGGATAACTCTGCACGCCATCTTGATGCAACCCCGATTGACGTTTGCAGTCGGAGCACCTTTATTAGGGCATCATGGAAAAAACAGCCACAGCCCTGGATGAAATGAATGACCGCTCGCGCGAGGTATTCCGCCGTGTTGTCGAAGGATATCTGGCAAATGGTGATCCGGTCGGGTCGCGTACTCTGACCCGCGATTTCAGCGAAAAGGTAAGCGCCGCGACGATCCGAAACGTAATGCAGGACCTTGAATATATGGGCTTGCTAGGCAGCCCCCATGTCAGCGCTGGCCGGATCCCAACGCAAATGGGGCTGCGGATGTTTGTCGACGGAATGATTGAAATCGGCGACCCGACGGATATCGATCGCGAGAAAATCGATGCGACCATGGGCGACAATGGCGCTGACGTTGGTGGTATTTTGGATCGCGTTGGGTCGGCTCTTTCGGGGGTTACTAAGGGGGCGTCTTTGGTTTTAACCCCTAAACACGAAGCGCCCATCAAACATATAGAATTCGTTTCTCTTTCGCAGGATAGAGCCTTGGTCGTGTTAGTATTTTCTGACGGGCATGTAGAGAATCGACTTTTCACGCCACCACCTGGTCAGACCCCCAGCAGTATGCGCGAAGCGGCGAATTTTCTAA
>JAPKCR010000749.1 GCA_026421135.1 Sulfitobacter sp.
ACCTAGTGAAATCGCGATCACAATAATAAAGGGGATCGGCAAACCGGGCATTGCGACGTTAATCATCGCGACGGCCATCCCCGTTAGGGCAAGGTTAGCAGCGACCGACAGGTCAATGCAGCGTGTTAAGATGACGACCATTTGTCCCAAGGCAAGTATGATCAGCGGCGCAGTATCGTTAAAGACGTTTGCCAGATTGGATGGGGCAACAAAGCCAGAAAAGCGCGATGCAATCAAAAGTATCATCACCAAAATGGCCGAACCAAGGATTGCTTCACGGATGGGGATCAAGCGTAACATGTGGCTCACGCCTCCTGCATTTGTGGGGCTGTGGAAATGCCCGCGGCATGACGCACCAGTTTTTCGGGGCTGAGGTCGCCGCCTTCGAGTTCAGCAACCATGAGCCCATCGCGCATCACGATAACGCGATCGGACATGCCAATCACTTCGGGAATTTCAGAACTCACCATGATGACCGACAGTCCAAGGGCGGCAAGTTCGACCATGAATTCGTGAACAGCGGCCTTAGACCCAATATCGATGCCCTTGGTCGGCTCATCGAGAATAATTACTTGCGGTTGGGTCGCAAGCCACTTGGCAATGACAACTTTTTGCTGGTTGCCGCCCGACAGATTGCCCACGTCTTGGTCTAAAGACGCCCCGCGCAGATCAAGTCTTTCAGCGTATTCACGTGCCAGTTTGAATTCTTCAGCGAGGCGCAAAAATCCGTTGTGAGATGTGCGCCCCAAAGACGGCAGCGAAATATTCTGGAAAATGGGCAGACCAATGATTGCGCCCTGTTTGCCGCGATCCTCTGGAACATATACGATCCCATTCGCGACAGCGTCGGCAGGCGAACGGATCACCTTGATCTCGCCGTTTATTTTGCAAACACCTTTGGTCGGCTTGGTAATCCCAAACAAGGACTGCATGAACTCCGAGCGTCCCGCCCCCACAAGCCCGTAAAACCCAAGGATTTCGCCACGCTTAAGCGTAAACCCTATGTCGGCAAACTCGGTCGGGTGGCTGTAGCCCACGACTTGCAGCACATCTTCGCCCACCGCGGCGGGGCGGTCAGGAAAAATATGATCGACCTCGCGGCCAACCATCATCTTCACGAGCGCGTTCTCGTCAATATCTGCGATCAATCCGTCACCGACAAAGGCTCCATCGCGAAACACTGTATAATGATCGGCAATGCGGAAAATCTCGTCAAACTTATGGCTGATGAACAAGATCGCCTTGCCCTGCGATTTCAACGTCTCAACCAACTCAAATAGCTCTTCTATCTCTTTATGAGAGAGAGCGGCAGTCGGTTCGTCCATGATCACGACCCGCGCATCAATGGAAAGCGCACGAGCAATCGCAACGAGGTGTTTGCTGGCGATGCCAAGGTCACGCAGCGACGTATGGCTGCTAAACGGCGCACCAATACTTTTCAAAAGCACCTTGGCGGCGTTGTGCATCTTGGCATTATCAATGAGTCCGAAGGGCGTGCGAGGTGCATGCCCGATATAGATGTTTTCACCAACAGACAGCTCATCAAAAAGCACGGTTTCTTGGTGAATGGCCGTGATCCCTGCGTCCGATGCGTCATTGGGCGAGGTGAACGAAACGGGCTCGCCATCAATACGTATTGTACCTCCGTCGGGCGAATATATTCCTGTCAAAATTTTAACAGTGGTTGATTTTCCAGCACCGTTTTCACCGACAAGTGCAGTCACTTGTCCCGGATACAAATCCAATTTCACTTGATCGAGCGCTTTCACACCCGGAAAAGTTTTGGTGATCATGTCCATCGACACAATGGGCGTGTTGCCGGGTATGGCATTCAATGTCATGACGTCACGCTTTCGGATTTGGGGGAGTGGAATTTGCTGGGCCCAATGCA
>JAPKCR010000122.1 GCA_026421135.1 Sulfitobacter sp.
CAAGGCAATCTGGACCGACCTGATTGCGGGTCCGCTTGGGGGCAAGCCGGTTTCGCGGGTGGTCGTGACCCACCACCACCCCGATCACATCGGGTTGGCGGGTTGGTTCCAGACCGAACACGGGGCCGAATTGGTCACTACTCGCACAGCATGGCTGACGGCGCGTATGCTAACCTTGGACGCACAAGAGGCTCCGGCCGCAGAAACGCTGGCATTTTACAAGATGTCGGGTATGGACCGCGACCTGTATGATAAGCGCGCATCCGAGCGACCCTTCAACTTTGCCGATATTGTTGATCCGCTGCCTTTAGGGTTCACCCGTATCAAGCAAGATGACCAGATCACCCTCGGTGGGCGCGTGTTTGACGTGCATATGGGCAACGGCCACGCCCCTGAACATGCGACTTTCTGGAGCAGAGATGACAATCTCGTCATTGCTGGCGACCAGATATTGTCGTCGATCAGCCCGAACGTTGGTGTCTATGCGACTGAACCTATGGCTGATCCGATTGGTGAATGGCTGGAAGCCTGCGAACGTCTGGCCCCGATGGGCCGCGAGGATCATTTGGTACTGGGCGGGCATAAACTGCCGTTCACGGGGCTGCCCACCCGCATGCGTCAGTTGATCGACAACCATCACGGCGCGCTGAAACGTTTGATCAAGTATATCGACACACCAAAGTCGGCCTCCGAATGTTTTCCCACCTTGTTCAAGCGCAAGATAGGCGAGGGGGAGTATGGCCTAGCGTTGGTCGAGGCGGTCGCACATCTAAGTCATCTGTATCAATCCGGGCTTGCTACACGTGAATTGCGGACGGAAGATGGTGCTTGGGTGTATCAGGCAACGGAACAAGCCAATGGATGAATTTATCAGAACCGCAGCGGAGGCCGCAGAAGCCGACGTTTTGCCACGTCTGCACGAGGTTCATTCCGACCCCACGCAGCGCAATGCTGACCAGCAAGCGGTGCCAAAGGGAATCATAGATACACCCGCCTCCAAGAAATCTCCGGCGCAATGGGCATATGAGCGAGTGGTTTTGTACCTCAAGAACTTTGAGGAACAGCTGGACGCTGACCACGAGGTCGCAATGGGTTTCACGGGCGGCGATGCTGGTGTTTTGCGGATCGAAGGGATGGGGTATTTCGATCCCGATATTGTCACGTTTTACGGGCAAGATGGCGGTGGGGGCCGCATGCAATTGGTACAGCATGTCAGCCAGCTGAACGTCGCCTTGCGTGCTTTGCCAAAGACCAAAAGCGAAAAGCCGGCGAATCGGATCGGCTTTCGGTTGATTGAGGATATCGAGGCTGATGCAGCCAAGACGCAGGCAAAAAACACATAAGATCGTGTGCGTTGACATCGTGACATGGCTGCGCGAATGCGATAACCACGTTTTCAAATTGGAACGAAAACCAAGTTAGAGGATTGCACAAATGGCCAAACATGAACACGGCTCCATGGATACTACGTCTCAGGAAAAGACCTTTGACAGCTTCATGAACTGGGTCAAATGGTCCGCAATCGTGATCATTGGTATTCTTGTCTTTATGGCGATCTTCGCCCGCTAAGACGTTTCGAACTTATCTATCAGGACTATATCATGCGTGTTTGGATGGCATTGGCCTGCGTCGCTACTCTTGCGGCTTGTGCAAACGATACGGGTACCGACCATTCGCAGGCCGAAGTCGCAGCCGCCGCTTATTCGATGCCGGGGCCAAAATACCTGACGTTGATGACGATGGTTAACAACCGGTCAGGCAGTGGCGGTCACACCGCTTTGGTGATCAACGGGTCGCAGCAGGTAATCTTTGATCCGGCAGGCTCGTTCCGCGATCCGCGCGTGGTCGAGCGGGGCGATGTATTGTATGGGATGTCGCCAAAATGGCTCCAGGCGTATAAATCTGCGCATGCCCGAAGCACATTCCACGTCATCAGCCAGACAGTCCCGGTCACCGATGCCCAGGCTGAAAAATTATTGAATCTGGTGATGGCAAACGGGCAGGTGCCCGGTGCCTATTGCACGCGTTCGGCATCGTCATTGCTGTCGAAAGTGCCAGGCTTTGAGGGGATCAGCACAACCTTCTACCCCGTAAGCTTGTCAGAGCAATTTGCCAGCCTGCCGAACGCAACCATCGAGAAGTACTATGAAAACGATGATGGTGATGTGATCGACGCGGTGCGGGCTGGCCAGTTATCCCAGCAGCAACAATAGTCCGTACAGCGTGACGGCCCCGCTAATAATCGCCAGCAGTACGTTCTTTGTAAGAACTCCGACGGTTAAGGCGACAGCCGCTGCAGCAAAGCGCGCGGGGTCAAACTGACCACCTGTGGCAGCAGGTGCAATGACCTGTGGTGCCACCAATGCGGGCAGGATCGCCACCGCTGTATAGCGCAAGTGACGCAATAGCCATGCGGGCATCTCGCGGTCGCCAACCAATCCGGTAAAGACAAAGCGCAAGCCAAAGCTGCCAATGCCGAGGCCGATGATTACGATCCAAAGGGTGCTTTTGTCGATCATCCTGCTGTCCTTTCTGCGCGGCGCACCTGCCATACTTCGGTCTGGGCCCCTGCGATCATGCCGGCCAAACCGGCCAAAATCAGACCCAATGAATAAGGCACGGCTGCTGTCGCAAGGGCTGCAACCGACGCGACAAGGGCTGCAACTACATGGGCGGGCGTACGGAACATCGGTGCGATCATTGCCAGAAACGTGATGGGCAGCGCAAAATCCAATGCCCAACTATCAGGGATCTGGGTGCCCAGCACTGCACCAACCAGTGTGAACAGATACCAAAGCGGCACGATGGGTGTTACGCAGCCAAAGAAATAAGACATCCGTTGGGGGATCGTCATGTCCGGCTCTTTTTCGTATTGCGCCATCGAGCAGACGTAAGATTGGTCAACCGTCAGATAGGCGGCAAAAGCGCGTTGCCAAAGCGGGGCTGCGCCAATGTAGGGCGTTAAGGATGCCGAATACATCGCCATGCGCAGGTTCACTGCAAGGGCCGACGCCAGCACAATCGCCGTCGGTGCGTGTTCCTGCATCAGTTGAAGCGCGGTAAATTGCGCGGCCCCGGCAATTACGACAACTGAGAAAGCCAGTGTTTCGAACACGCTCAGGCCTGCCTCGGTCGCGAGAATGCCGAACAAGGATGAAAACGGAATGATCACCAAAACAAAGGGTGCCGCATCGGCCAGGCCCTTGCGGAAGGCCGATTTCGTGGTGGTGATGGCCATGCTTTACCCCTAGGTTACCCGCATATCCTTAGCCGCCGTCCGAAGGGGATGCAATTGTCTGCAAACACTGACACCGACGCCTATCTGATCGCCCCGCAACCGGGGGCAGCCCGCCTGACCCGCGCCGTAACAGGGCGGGATCACACTGGTGCAGAATTAACTATCAAGGTCGTCGAAGAGCGCCCGCTGACGATCTTTCTGAATTCACAGGAAATTGTTACTGCGATGACCATCGGCGACTATCCTGAATATCTGGCGCTAGGGTTTTTACGCAATCAGGGCATGTTGCGCGACGGCGAGGAAATCACCCGCGTAGACTATGACGAAGACCTGGAGGTTGTCGTGGTCCGCACCGCCCGAAAGACCGATTACGAAGACAAGATGCGCAAGAAAACCCGAACCAGCGGCTGCGCTGTTGGCACGGTATTTGGTGACATGATGGAAGGGCTGGAGGGCGTTAGCCTGCCCGCGACACCGGTGCATACCTCGTGGCTTTACCGTCTGAGCGCGCAAATAAACCGTACGCCCAGCCTGTATCTTGAGGCGGGGGCCATCCACGGGACCATTCTGTGCCAAGGTGACAAGCCATTGGTCTATATGGAGGATGTCGGGCGTCACAACGCAGTCGACAAGATTGCAGGCTGGATGCTGTCTGAAAATGTGCGTGCGGATGACAAGATCCTTTATACCACGGGGCGACTGACCTCGGAGATGGTGATCAAAACCGCGATGATGGGTATTCCGGTGCTGGCATCACGATCTGGTTTCACCGCATGGGGCGTCGAGATTGCGAACCAGGTGGGGCTGACATTGATTGGGCGGATGAAGGGCAAACGCTTTATCTGCCTTGCTGGCGAAGACCGTCTTGTGCGTGACGCTGACCCCGATTTGATTGTGGATGAGCCGAAACGCTCAGGTCGAAAGGGTTCGGAATGAAACAGCCACTTGGCGTCATTCTGGCAGGCGGGCAAGCCACGCGCATGGGCGGCGGCGACAAGGGGTTGTTGATGCTTGGCGGCAGAACATTGCTGTCCCACGTGATTGAGCGACTTTCACCGCAAGTCGCTGAACTGGCGTTAAATGCCAATGGCGATGCCACCCGGTTTGACGCCCTTAATTTGCCGGTCCTGCCCGACAGTATTGATGGGTTTGTGGGCCCCTTGGCAGGGGTTCTTGCAGGGATGGATTGGGCTGCTGCGCGGGGGGCGGATACGATTGTGACTGCCGCTGCGGACACGCCGTTTTTTCCCGGCGATTTGGTGCCGCGGCTGCTGCTGGAAAGCGAGGGAATGACCCATCCGCTTGTTCTGGCGGCAACGCCTGATGCAACACGGGGCACTGCCCGCCACCCGACATTTGGCCTTTGGCCCGTTGCCTTGCGCGATGATCTGCGTGCCGCGCTGAACGGCGGGCTGCGCAAGGTGGTCATGTGGACCCAGCAGCATCAGGGCCGCGAAGCGCTGTTCCCGCACGAGGCAGCGTTTTTCAACGTCAACACACCAGATGATCTGAAAAAAGCCGAGGGCATGCTATGAGGGTTTACGGCGTCACCGGGTGGAAGAACGCGGGCAAGACCGGTCTGATGGAAAGGTTGGTCGCCGAGATCACAGGTCGTGGCTTTAGTGTGTCGACGGTAAAACATGCACACCACTCGTTCGAGGTGGACCATCCGGGCAAGGACAGCCATCGCCACCGTGTCGCCGGAGCCCGCGAAGTGTTGCTGGCATCGCGTAATCGGGTCGCGTTAATGCACGAGTTGCGCGACGAGGACGAACCCACATTGGAGACACTGCTTGCACGGCTAAGCCCTGTCGATTTGGTATTGATCGAGGGCTATAAGCGCGACGTGCACCCCAAGATAGAGGCGCATCGGGCCGAGACGGGAAACGCATTGATCGCGCCGGGTGACGCGACAATCAGGGCCGTGGCGAGCGACACACCTTTGACGTTGGACCGGCCGGTATTTGATTTGAATGATACGGCAGCGATTGTGGATTTCATCTTGGCCGAGGTCGGGCTTTGATGGCGTTCGACACAATTGTGATGATTGATTGGTCGGGCGGCAATGATACAGGCGCAAGTCCCCGCAAGGATGCGATTTGGGCGGCGATCAATCGCGGGGGGCAAACCGAAAATCCGGTTTATTTGCGCAACAGGATCGTGGCCGAAGCGTGGATTGCCGATCTGATAATTGCCGAGACCGAGGCTGACCGCAGCGTCATGATCGGGTTCGACTTTCCATTTGGCTACCCCGCCGGTTTTGCCGAGGCTTTGACCGGCGATAGTGATCCGTTGGCGCTTTGGGACTGGTTCGAGGGGCGGATCAAAGACACGCCCACATCTAACAACCGTTTTGAACTGGCCGGAGAGCTGAATCTAGGGCTTGGTGATGGGCGTGGTCCATTTTGGGCCAATGGCATGCCCAAGCGCGACATTCCCGGACTGCCGCGTACAAAGGCCGAGTATACGAATCCATTTCCGGACAAACGCCAATCAGAAACCCAAGCAAAGGGCGCGTTCACCTGTTGGCAATTGGCCGGAGCGGGTGCCGTCGGTTCGCAGGTGTTGATGGGCCTGCCAGTACTGTCGCGACTTCGAAACCGGTTTCAGGGGCAGATCAGCGTCTGGCCGTTCGAACCACTGAACACGCCGGTCGCGTTTATCGAGATTTGGCCCTCGCTCACGGTTGGCGCAGCGCCAGAAGGGACGATCAAGGACGCGTGGCAAGTGCAGGAAATCGCACGACAAGTCAGTGGATTGTCTGACGCTGCAATGGCAGAAATACTCGATGTGACTTCCCCCGAAGAAGGCTGGATTTTCGGGCTTGGTTTCGAGGACCGCATGATGGCGGCAACGCCCCTGCGCAACGATTGTTTTGCCCTGCCACCCGGCGTGCATTGGACGCCGGTGGACGAGGCGCTGTCGTTGCTGCGTTCAAGATTGTCGCGGGTCGTCGCGGTTGAAGCAGTCGGGCTTGGGGATGCGTTGGGGCGGGTTGTGGCGCAAGATGTGATCGCAAAACGCGCGAATCCGCCGCTGCCAAACACTGCCGTCGATGGCTATGGTTTTGCAGGTGGGCGTGGCGACGGGCCGCATCGATTACATTTGGCTGCTGGGCGGGCTGCTGCTGGGGATGCGCCGGGGGTCGTGCCTGACGGGCAGGCAATCCGTGTACTAACCGGGGCTGCTTTGCCTGCAGGCATTGATACGGTGGTGTTGCAAGAAGACGTCCGGATAGAATCCGGCGCGGTCCATTTCAACGGCCCGATTAAAGCAGGGGCAAACACTCGCCAAGCGGGTGAGGACATAACACAAGGCCAAGTGACCACGGCTGCGGGCCGGCGTGTGACGGCTGCCGATCTTGCGCTGATGGCTGCGACAGGAAATGCCACGCTCAGCGTGTACAGGTCTTTGCGCGTTGGTGTGATATCGACTGGCGACGAGATTGTACAACCCGGCGAGGTCGCAGCGGATGGGCAGATTTACGACGCGACCCGACCAATGCTTTTGGC
>JAPKCR010000123.1 GCA_026421135.1 Sulfitobacter sp.
CAAGTCAGTTGCACCTGATACGGTCGAGCGCGGGTTAATCAGGTCTTCGGGGTCCAATTGCTTGGTGCAGTTGTCACATTGATCGCCGCGCGCGTCTTCGAACCCGCAATTGGGGCAGGTGCCTTCGACATAGCGGTCGGGCAGAAAACGGCCATCGGTCTCGGAGTAAATCTGCCGCTGCTCGACTTCTTCGATCAGGCCCTCGTTGTACAAAGCACCTGCAAAATGCTGTGTCAGCTTTTGGTTCTGGATGCTGGACGACCGTCCGAAATGGTCAAACGACAATCCAAACCCTTCGGCGATCCGCGCCTGAACCTCGTGCATCTCGGCGCAATAGTCCTCGACCGGTTTACCGGCCTTGGCGGCAGCCAGCTCGGCGGGGGTGCCATGTTCATCCGTGGCACATAAAAACAGAACCTCGTGACCGCGCGCGCGCAGATAGCGGGCATACAGGTCCGCAGGCAATTGGCTGCCCACAAGATTGCCAAGGTGTTTGATCCCGTTGATGTACGGAATAGCTGACGTGATAAGGTGGCGTGTCATGATAAATGGCCCCGAGAATGCTTTGGCATGTCTCTAACGCAGGGACGGGCCAAGGGCTAGGGGGCGTCGTTGTTGCTTCCGTCCCGTTGACGGCGCATCAGGCGGCCAATCGTGAACGATGTGCGCGGGGCATAGACATAAGGCGTGCGCTTTTGCTTTGTGGGGCGTGCGCGCATGCGGGTCAGGCCAAAGATAACCAATAGCCCATGCCCGACCGATATCATGGTGAACAGCGCCGCCGGGCCGTAGCTGTCAATCAACACCGAAGCCAGATAGGGCGCAAATATAGCCCCCACCGCAAACCAGAACATCAGGGCGGCTGAAAGTTCGACGCGTTCCTCGCTGGTGGCAAAATCATGAGCGTGGGACGCCGCGACGGAATAAATTGGAAACGTCGTCAGTCCGAAAAATGTCGCCGCGAAGAATATTGCTTGGGTCCCAAAACCTGCAGACATCACAGTGACCGCGCAGCTAACGATCGATGCGGCAGACATCCAGATCAGCACCCAGCGGCGGTCAAATTTATCGGCCAGCCACCCGACGGGGAATTGCGCCAGCGCGCCGCCCAAAACAAAGGCCGCCAGGAACCAAGCGATCTGGCCTGCGCTCAGCCCGACTTCTTCGCCATAGATCGGGCCGACCATCCGAAACGAAGCACTGGACAGTGCTGCGACCACGACGCCAGCAACTGCCAAGGGGGACCGGTCTAGCGCCAACCGTGGGCGCAGGCGCGGCTGGGCTGGTGTCTCAGGCTGCGGCAAAGTGGTGAGGGTCAGCGGGATCAGTGCCGCACAACACAAGATCGCTAGCAGGTTATACGACACATACGATGCCGGGGCCAAAATGCCGATAATCATCTGCGCCGCCAATGACCCGCTCATGTCGACCACGCGGTACGCCCCCATGGTGCGGCCCCGCGTTTCATTGGTAACCTTCGCGTTCAACCATGCCTCGACAACCGTATAGCAGCCCGCCACGCAAAGGCCCGACGCGACGCGCATCAGCGCCCATGCATAGGGATCAAGCACCAGCATATGGGCCATCAATCCGATCGCGCCCGATGCTGTGAACGCCGCAAACGCACGGCTGTGGCCAACGCTACCCATCAGACGCGGGGCCCACCAGCATCCGATGAAAAACCCGACAAAATGCGCCGACCCCAACATGCCGATTTCCTGATTGGAAAACCCCAGTTGAATGCCCGAAAGCACATCCAAAGGCCCCACACCGCCCGATGACAGTTGCAGCAAGATGACGGATAGAAAAAGGGCGGCAAATGAGATGAGTAGGCGCATGGTTTTTACTTTGTCGGCAATCAGCAGGGAAACCAACGGTCAAAGCGACGTCGGTTTAGAAAAAGTGGCGCAAACAGTGTTTTGTTGCGCAGTGCGGAAAACCCTCTTGCGATGGGCCAGCCGAAACGAGAGGGTGGCGCAACCGCAGACAAGGATGACACGATGAAGATGAACAAACTGGGTCGCACCGATATCGAAGTGTCGGATTTCTGCCTTGGCTCTATGACATGGGGGACACAGAACACCCCCGAGGAAGGCCATGCACAGATCGAACGCGCATTAGCTGCGGGAATTAACTTTATCGACACGGCCGAGATGTATCCGGTGAACCCGATCAAGGCTGAAACCGTTGGTCTGACGGAAGAAATCATCGGCCAGTGGATCGCGAAATCTGGCAAGCGCACGGATTTTGTGTTGGCTTCCAAACACTCTGGCTCGGGGGCCGCACCGCGTGACGGGGCGGGCATATCGTCAAAAACGATCCGCCAGACACTAGAGGGTTCACTGAAACGCTTGCAGACAGACTACATCGATTTGTACCAGTTTCATTGGCCCGATCGCGGCAGCTATATGTTTCGCAAGAACTGGAACTATGATCCGTCTTCGCAAAACCGTGCCGATGTGATCGCCCACATGGAAGACTGCATGGGTGCGCTGCAAGAAGAGGTGAAGCGCGGCACGATCCGCAGCTTTGGCCTGAGCAACGAAAGCGCGTGGGGACTGACCCAATGGGCCAACGCGGCAGAACGCACAGGCGGGCCGCGCCCCGTGTCTGTGCAGAATGAATATTCATTGCTGTGCCGTCTGGCTGATACTGATCTGGCCGAAACCTGTCATAACGAAGACATTGGCTTGCTGTCGTTTTCGCCCCTTGCGGCGGGCTTGTTGACCGGGAAATATCAAGACGGCGCTATTCCCGAAGGTTCGCGAATGTCGATCAACGGTGACTTGGGCGGTCGCAAAACCGACCGCGTATTCGCCGCTACGGCCGCTTATCTGGACGTCGCACAGAAACACGGGCTGGACCCGACGCAGATGGCGTTGGCCTGGGCGCGGCAACGGCCCTTTATGACGTCAATCATCTTTGGCGCGACGTCAATGGACCAGCTTGAGGTCGCTTTGGGTGCCATTGACTTGGAACTAAGCGAAGATGTCATGGCCGACATCGCCACCGCGCACAAAGCGCATCCAATGCCATACTAACCCGATCTAAGAAGGACCAACCGAATGCCACTTACCATGAGCAAAGACGTGTTTATCACTTGCGCCGTCACCGGATCGGGCAGCAGCCAAGACCGCAGCCATCACGTGCCACGCAGCCCGGAACAGATCGCCAACAGCGCGATTGCAGCAGCCAAGGCGGGTGCCGCGGTGGTGCATTGCCACGTACGCGACCCTGAAACAGGCACGCCTAGCCGGCGATTGGATCTTTACCGTGAGGTGACCGAACGCATCCGCGAATCTGAAACCGATGTAATCCTGAACCTGACGGCTGGCATGGGCGGCGACATTATCTTTGGCCCGACCGAAAAACCGATGCCGCCTATCGAAGGCACGGATATGATCGGTGCCTCCGAACGGGTCCAACACATCGCTGAATGCCTGCCCGAGATTTGCACGCTGGATTGCGGTACTATGAACTTTGCCGAAGCCGACTATGTGATGACCAATACTCCGGGCATGTTGACCGCAATGGGCCAGATGATGACGCATCTGGGGGTTAAACCCGAGATCGAGGCCTTTGATACCGGTCATTTGTGGTACGCCAAGCAACTCGTCAAAGACGGGGTGCTGGATAGCCCCGCCTTGGTGCAGCTTTGCATGGGCGTGCCGTGGGGCGCACCGGATGATCTGAACACATTCATGGCGATGGTAAATAACGTACCGGATGACTGGACGTTTTCGGCGTTCGGTCTGGGTCGCAACCAGATGGCCTATGTCGCGGCAGCTGTGCTGGCAGGGGGCCATGTGCGTGTAGGGCTCGAGGATAACCTGTGGCTGGATAAGGGCGTGCTTGCCGAAAACTGGCAATTGGTCGAACGCGCTGGCAGCATTATCGAAAACATGGGCGCGCGGTTGATGACCCCTGCGCAGGTGCGTGAAAAGCTGGGCCTGACCAAGCGGGCACCCAAGTGAAGCGCGCCCTGCTGGCTTTGATACTGCTGGCAGGCTGTGCCGCACCCGTACCCGAGGTGCGCCAAGGATACCGTGATCCGTCGGCCTTGATCGGATCGACCAGTCGTTATGATACGACGCGGTTTAAGGGAACGTGGGTAATGCGCGGCAGCTTTGGCGCAGACGCACCTGCCACCGTTGCCCTGGTTCAAAGTACTGGCGGGCCGGCCTTTCAGTTCTGCGATGGCGGGGGCACATGCGATGGCCTTTGGCTGGCCAAGCCCACAGGGCAGGGCCGCTTTGCCCTGACCCGACCAGATGACGGCACCCACGACCTTTGGGTGCTTTGGGTTGACGAAGGGTTTCGCACGGCGGTTATCGGCAATCCCGCAGGGGGTTTTGGCTGGATACTGGACCGCAAACCCACAGGTGGTGCGGACCGGATCAAAGCCGCGCAAGAGATATTGGATTTCAACGGCTATGACATCAGCCAGTTAAGGATGCGAAAATGACAAAGATTGCAGCAGTTATTGGCGGCGGTGTTATCGGGGGCGGATGGGCTGCTCGGTTCGCACTGAACGGGTGGAATGTGCAAATTTTCGACCCCGACCCGCAGGCCGAACGCAAAATAAGCGAAGTCATGGCGAACGCCCGCCGCTCTATGCCAGGGTTGACCGATGTCGCCTTGCCGGATGAAGGCGCGATCAGTTTCCACGACAGCATTTCAGACGCTGTTGCAGGCGCGTCATGGATACAAGAAAGCGTGCCAGAACGGCTTGAGATCAAGCATACCACCTTTGGCGCGATCCAGCAGGCCTGCGATCCTGATGCGGTGATTGGGTCGTCGACTTCGGGCTTTAAGCCGTCGCAGTTGCAAGAAGGCATGGCACGCCCCGATCAGATCATGGTCGCGCATCCGTTCAACCCCGTTTATTTGTTGCCGCTGGTCGAATTGGTGCCCGGCAACGGCATTGACGGGCCGATGGTGGACAAGGCTAAGGAAACCCTGACCTCGATCGGGATGTTTCCTCTGCACCTAAAGAAAGAAATTGACGCCCATGTCGCGGACCGTTTCCTTGAGGCAGTCTGGCGCGAGGCGCTGTGGCTGGTCAAAGACGGCATCGCCACCACTGAAGAAATCGACAATGCCATCCGCTATGGCTTTGGCATTCGGTGGGCGCAGATGGGCCTGTTTGAAACCTACCGCGTTGCGGGCGGCGAGGCAGGAATGAAACATTTCATGGCGCAGTTCGGTCCTTGTTTAGAATGGCCATGGACCAAATTGATGGATGTGCCGGAATTTACGGACGAACTGGTCGATCTGATTGCTGGACAATCTGATGAACAAAGCGGTGCCTACGGCATTCGCGATCTGGAACGCATTCGCGACAACAATCTGGTGTCGATGATGCGCGCGCTGAAACAGCAAGACTGGGGCGCTGGGCGGCTAATGAAACAGCACGAGGCGACGTTGCGGGCTGGCACGGTGCTGGCCGCGCGGGCCGATGACATTGCGGATGCTGGCCAGCCGGTGTTGACCGTGCGCCGTGCCGTGCCACTGGATTGGACCGATTACAACGGCCACATGACCGAGGCGAAATACCTGCAGGCTTTTGCTGACGCGACCGATCGGTTCATGGAAATGATCGGCTGCGGCGGGGAATACATCGCGTCTGGCGGCAGCTATTTCACCGCAGAGACCCACATACGCCATGTCGACGAAGCGCACGCGGGCGCGTTGATCGAGGTGCGCACGCGGGTGTTGATGGGGGCAGGCAAGAAAATGCACCTGTGGCACGAGATGTATGAAGGCGACCGCTTGTTGGCAACAGGAGAGCATTTTCTCCTGCACGTCAGCCTTCAGAGCCGCAAACCGTCTGACCCTAGCCCCGAGATAGAGGCCGCCTTGGTGCGGTTCGCTCAAGGTCATGCCAGCTTGCCGATGCCCGATGGCGTCGGCCGCTATGTTGGCGCACCACGGTGAAGCGCGTTCTGATCACAGCGGGTGCGTCCGGTATCGGGCGGGCGATGGGCGACGCCTTTGCCGCTGCCGGATTCGAGGTTTGGGTGACCGACACGGACCGCGAAGCGTTGGACCATTGCCCGGCCCAGTGGCACCACCGCTTGGCAAATGTCACCGACGAGGCCGCCATGGCGTCGATTATCGGTGAAATGGGCCAGATTGACGTGCTGTGCGCCAATGCGGGCATCGCGGGGCCGACAGCGCAGATTGAAGACGTGGCGCTTGATGACTTCCGCGCCTGCGTCAGCGTCAATCTGGAAGGCGCGTTTATTGCCGCAAAATACGCGGCTCCGTTAATGAAGTCGGCAGGCCGTGGCGCAATCATTATCACATCGTCAACGGCGGGCATTTACGGCTACCCCAACCGGGCACCCTATGCGGCGGCGAAATGGGCGATGATCGGACTGATGAAAACCCTGGCGATGGAGCTTGGCCCCTTTGGCATCCGCGCCAACGCAATCTGCCCCGGATCAGTCGAAGGGCCGCGCATGGAAGGCGTGCTGGCGCGGGAAGCAGCCGCCAAAGGCATGACCCGCGATCAGGTTTACAAAGGATATGCATCGGGCACGTCGATGCGCAGTTTCGTCGAAGCCAAAGATATCGCGAATATGGCGGTGTTTTTGGGGTCTGACGGGGCGCGTCTGGTGTCAGGTCAGGTAATCGCAGTCGATGGGCACACGGAAAATCCGGACCCCAAGCTGTGATTGCAGACTGGTAAGAGAACGCGAAACGCGCATAAGGGGCAGTATGACATCTGCAGTGCCCG
>JAPKCR010000750.1 GCA_026421135.1 Sulfitobacter sp.
GAAAATCTTGGCGTCATATTTCATGTTCTGGCCGATCTTGATGATCGACGGATCAGTCAGCATCGGCGTCAGCATCCGCAGGGCTTCCTCGGTTGGCATCTGACCCTCTGCCAAATCATCCGATCCAAACAGGTCGTCAGCCGAATGGGTTTTGTGGATCAACGGAATATAGCAGGCCTTGCCCGGTTCAACGCACAAGGAAATACCCACCAGATCAGCAACCATTTCATCTAGGCCTGTAGTCTCGGTATCCACTGCGACATAGCCGAATTCGTAAATTTGGTCGATCCAGCCCTGCAAGGCCTTGGCATCGCTTACCTGCTCATAGCGCTCGCGGTCAAAGCCGACTTCCGCAACTGCGGGCGCATCTTCGGCCTTGGGCTCTTCGATCACCGGGGCTTCTTTGCCCAGCACTTCGGCCACCCGCTTGGATAGGGTTCGGAATTCCATTTCGGCCAGAAAACCCAACAGTTTGTCCGAATCCGGCTCGCGGACCTCGAGATCGTCCAATGTAAAATCTAGCGGCGTGTTTTCATCCAGCAGTACCAGCTTGCGTGACAAGCGGATCTGGTCGGCGTGGTCGATAAGCGTTTGGCGCCGTTTGGGTTGCTTGATCTCTTCCGCCCGTTCAAGCAACGCATCCAAGTCGCCATATTCATTGATCAGCAAGGCCGCGGTCTTAATGCCAATACCGGGCGCACCGGGCACGTTGTCGACTGAATCGCCAGCCAACGCCTGCACATCAACAACACGATCTGGATAAACACCGAACTTTTCGAACACACCCTCGCGGTCGATGGTTTTGTTCTTCATCGCGTCCAGCATTTCCACGCCTCCGCCGACCAGCTGCATCAAGTCCTTGTCCGAACTGATGATCGTGCAACGCCCTCCAGCGGCCCGCGCCTGAACGGCTAGGGTGGCAATGATGTCATCCGCCTCATAGCCTTCCTTTTCTTTGCAGGCGATATTGAACGCTTCGGTCGCGGTGCGGGTCAGGGGGATCTGGGGGCGCAAATCCTCGGGCATTGCCTCGCGGTTGGCTTTGTAAAGGTCGTACATTTCGTTGCGAAACGTATGGCTCCCTTTGTCGAAAATCACCGCCACATGCGTTGGTGCATCGGGGCCGGTGTTCCCTTCGACATAGCGGTGCAGCATATTGCAAAACCCGGCCACCGCACCAATTGGCAATCCGTCCGATTTCCGCGTCAACGGGGGCAACGCATGATAGGCACGAAAAATAAACGCCGATCCGTCGATCAGATGCAGATGGTGACCCTTGCCAAATGTGCCGGACATATCAGTGCTCCCCTAGATGATTGCCTTCTTTTGCCACGAAGCTGCCGCACCCGCCAGAGCACATTCCGCACAGCCCGCTGTTCATCTTGCCAAATAAACGCCCCGCGGAGCGTCCCGTCAGGGCATCACTTGGACTGGTAAAGATCAAAGGACAGGCTGACCGACAAGGGCATCGGCGTCCAGATGCCAAAGCGAACCCCTGCGTCACGCAATCTGTCGCCGATCCAGACATTGCAGGTCCGCAGAATGTTAAACGTTCCTTTGGCCGCGAAAAAACCGTCTGTTTGCGTGTATCCCGCTACGTCGGATCGGACAGGCTGGCCATTGCTGCCTGTGGTCAGGGTCGCCCAGATCCCGTCTAGAAGGGCGGTATATTCGATTTCGGTCAGCGCAAGACGTCTTGCGGGAAGGTCATCGGGCAGCTTGCCCGCTATGTCAAAGTGAAGAACGGACGTGTCCCCGATGATGCCGCGCCAGATCGCAGGCAGGCTTAGATCAGTATATGCTTGGGTTTGTGTGTAAAAATCATGGGCACCCCAGCCAACCACAAGCCATTCGGCGGCAGGATGATCCAGCCAAATGCCTTGGTC
>JAPKCR010000124.1 GCA_026421135.1 Sulfitobacter sp.
TCTGGATAGAGGGCATTCAACCGATCAACGGCAGCGTTTATGCGTTTTGCGGCAGCGTTCCAACTTTCACCATTAGGAGGGGAGATATCGCCAGGGTTAGACCAGTAAGCCTTGCTGAGTTCGGGGTGATTTTTGAATACGTCATTGGCATGCATGCCATCCCATAATCCAAAGTTCAGCTCTCTCAGATTTTCGTCATGGGGAAGGCGTCGTCGCTGGGGGTGCATTAATACATCTGCCGTAGCCGCCGCCCGGATCAGGTCGGATGACACAAGTATCGCATCAGTTGGTAAATGCGCATTCAGGCGGGCGATTTGAGAGACGTTAGACAAATCTGCCGGCACATCGCGCCAGCCAACAAGTGTTTCTTCATGCGTCGGTCCGTGCCGTACCCAATGCCACGTTGTCATACTATCAACCTCTAGAGCCTCAGCTTTATGGTAAACCGTAGCGTGCTAGGCTGCGCTCTCAAGCTGCTATCGATAATATTGTTGAAAATAAATGAACCAACAAGCCGGGAAAGGCGTTCGTAAAGTAAAGAGCCAACAAATTCGTTATCAGGGGGTGACAAAAGTGGCACTGACTCAAGCGCGTGAATTCTCCTTAACCCGGACCGCCATGAAAGCAGAGCTTTTGGATGCGGAAACCGAATTGCAACTCGCCTATGCTTGGCGCGACCAGCGTGACGAGAAAGCGCTGCATCGCCTGATTACAGCCTACATGCGGCTGGCAATTTCGATGGCGAGCAAGTTCAAGCGCTACGGCGCGCCCATGAACGATCTTATCCAAGAAGCAAGCCTTGGCCTGATGAAAGCTGCTGATAAGTTCGATCCGGATCGCGGTGTGCGCTTTTCAACTTATGCCGTTTGGTGGATCAAAGCGAGCATTCAAGATCATGTTATGCGCAATTGGTCCATGGTGCGTACCGGTTCCACATCATCGCAAAAATCGCTATTTTTCAACATGCGCCGCGTCCAGGCCCGTCTTGAGCGAGAAGCTCAAGTCGCAGGCGAGACGTTGGACAGGCATCAATTGCGTCAGATGATCTCGACCGAGATTGGCGTGCCGATGCATGACGTCGAAATGATGGAAGGCCGTTTGTCCGGATCTGATTATTCGCTAAATGCCACCCAATCGGCCGAGGACGAGGGTCGCGAGTGGATTGACGCGCTGGTCGATGACAGCGCACAGGCCGCTGAAAAGGTCGAAGAAAGCCACGACATTAGAACTCTTCGCAATTGGTTGCTGGGTGCAATTCACGCCCTGAACGAACGTGAACAGTTCATCGTTCGCGAAAGAAAGCTTCGCGAGCAGCCTCGGACTTTGGAAAGCTTGGGCGAGGAGCTTAAGCTGTCAAAAGAACGGGTGCGCCAGCTTGAGGCAGCAGCATTTGGGAAAATGCGCAAGTCGCTTGAAACGCAGTCTTCCGAAGTACATCATTTTTTAATGTGATCAGGTACGCATCTGCCTTTTTGTTTTTACCTGCCTTTGCCATGGCGCAAACCCTTGGCAACGATAACTATGCGCGGTTAACTGACGCGCAAATTGTCGTTCTGGGTGAACGCCACGATAACCCTTATCACCATCAAATTCAGGCCGATATCGTTAAGCAAGTTATGCCCAAAGCCGTCGTTTACGAGATGCTGACGCCCGAGCAAGCAGCCTTGGTGCGGCCGGACATAGTTGATGATGAAGACGCATTGGAGCAGGCGCTGGGCTGGAAGACGTCGGGTTGGCCCGATTTCGCGATGTACTACCCGATATTTGCGGCGTTCCCGATGGCCACGGTCTATGGGGCGGCGATCCCCCGGGACGTTGCGCGCCAAGCTATGCAAGATGGGCTTATGGCCGCGTTCGGGGTTGATGCTGACACATACGGCTTGGACGTCCCGTTGACCGCCGACCAGCAAGTCGCACGCGAGGCTTTGCAAATGTCTGCGCATTGTGATGCCTTACCAGCCGAACTATTGCCCGCAATGATTGATGTGCAACGCCTGCGCGATGCGCGTCTTGCGCAAACCGCGCTTGAGGCATTGAAGGAGACCGGCGGCCCGATTGTGGTGATCACTGGCAACGGTCATGCGCGCGCCGATTGGGGCGTTCCCGCGTATATCAAGCTGGTCCAACCTGATGTGACCGTCGCGTCTGTGGGGCAGGGCGAAGACGATGCTGCGCCCGAGGGGCGCTTTGATATTGTCGTACAGTCCCCGTCGGTCCCCCGCGAAGACCCCTGTCTGGAATTCAGCAAGGAGTGATGGGGCTGGCCGAAGCGCCACTTGCGGCTTATGGTTCAGTTTGACTGCGTTAAGAAGGGCTGAACATGCTGGCTGGCAAACATATTCTGCTAATTATCGGCGGCGGTATCGCGGCGTTCAAATCGCTGGATCTAATCCGTCGTTTGCGCGAACGCGGCGCGACCGTGACCCCCGTTTTGACCCGCGCAGGCGAAGAATTTGTAACACCCCTGTCTGTGTCTGCATTGGCAGGGCAAAAGCTGTACCGGGATTTGTTCGATCTGGGGGACGAAGCCGAGATGGGGCATATCCAGCTAAGCCGTATTGCAGACCTGGTGGTCATTGCGCCTGCGACAGCGGATTTAATGGCGAAAATGGCGGGCGGCTTGGCGAACGATCTTGCCTCGACCCTTTTGTTGGCCACGGATACGCCAGTAATGATCGTGCCCGCAATGAACGTGCGCATGTGGGAACACGCGGCCACGCAACGCAATCTTGCCACGTTGCGCGGTGACGGGATCATCGTTGTCGGGCCCAATGAGGGCGACATGGCTTGTGGCGAATTTGGCCCGGGCCGCATGTCAGAGCCGCTTGAGATCGTGGCAGCCATTGAAACGCAGCTGAACGACGGGCCATTGAGCGGGCGGCGCATTCTGGTCACATCAGGTCCCACTCATGAACCCATCGACCCTGTGCGCTATATCGCGAACAGGTCTTCGGGCGCGCAAGGTACGGCCATTGCCAGCGCCTTGGCCGCGTTGGGGGCGGATGTTGTGTTTATCACCGGTCCTGCCGATGTGCCGCCGCCAAGTGGCGTTCACGTCGTGCGGGTTCAGACTGCCCTTCAGATGCAAGAGGCAGTGAATGCGGCGCTGCCTGTCGATGCGGGTGTGTTTACCGCCGCTGTGGCAGATTGGCGTGTCACCACGGCCAGCGATCGAAAGTTGAAGAAATCCAAAGACGGTTTGCCGCTGCTCGAATTTGCCGAAAACCCGGACATTCTAAAGTCGGTCAGCCAGATGACGGAGGGGCGGCCCAAACTGGTCGTCGGTTTTGCCGCTGAAACGAACGATGTTATCGAAAACGCCACGGCAAAACGTCTGCGCAAAGGATGTGACTGGATCGTGGCAAATGACGTGTCCCCCGCAACTGGAATCATGGGGGGCAGCGAAAATGCGGTGACCCTGATCAGTGACGAGGGGGCAGAAGACTGGCCGCGTATGGCTAAGGATCAAGTGGCCAAGCAACTGGCCGCACGCATTTCTGACGCGCTCAAGTAAAGTTTTTATGCCTTTGGCGAGGATTTTTGTCCATTTGGACGTATCCTGTGCGTCGAGGCCTTTGGGAAAAGAACATGTCTGAGATCAAGTTCAAGCGGGTTGCTGGGAATGCGGATTTGCCATTGCCTGGATATGAAACCGCTGGTGCAGCAGGAATGGATTTGCGGGCGTTTTTGCCCGACGGGCCATTGGTATTTGCAAAAGGTGAGATCAAGCTGATTTCGACGGGTTTTCATGTCGAGCTGCCGCGTGGAACGGAAATGCAGATTAGGCCAAGATCGGGTTTGGCGCTTAAGCACGGGTTTATGATCCCCAATGCCCCCGGTACGATAGACGAAGATTACCGCGGCGTGGTGATGGTGGGATTGTACTATATCGGGGATGCCCCGTTTGAGATCCAGCACGGGGATAGGATCGCACAGGCGGTGATTGCCGATGTCACACGCTATCCCACGGTTGAGGTTGACACTTTGTCGGACAGTGCGCGTGGGGCAGGCGGTTTTGGATCGACGGGACTGAAGTAGGGGCTGCGCGCTTTTTCGGTTGGTGTTGCCGGAAAAAAGCTTAGATTGCCGCTTTGTAAAAGACACTAAGTCTGATGAATTCGGGGGCAAATGTTGCTTGTTGTTATCCTTGCTGCCGTAATTTGGGGTGTCGGTGCAGTAATGGGCTGGTCCCGTGAAACCCGGTTAAAGCTATTGGGTGCCCTATTCGGTGCCGTGATCGGCATGAACGTTTTGCTGCCAGATGGGCATCCCCTGCGCGAGGCAACGGGCGGCAGTGCTGCGCCTTGGTTGCTGTTAACCGGTTTTTTTCTGTTGGTCTCTGCCTATGGATGGGGCCTAAGATATCTGCGCCACCAGACAGCCCCGATCCAAGAGGCACCAGCGGCACAGTCTGGCACTTTCTCCGAGACTGAATTAAACCGCTACGCCCGCCATATTGTCCTGCGTGAAGTTGGCGGTGCAGGTCAAAAAGCGTTGAAAAACGCCAAGGTTCTGGTCGTTGGCGCGGGTGGTCTGGGTGCGCCTGTGTTACAGTACCTTGCAGCGGCAGGTGTCGGCACGATCGGGGTGATTGACGACGATGTGGTCGACAATGCGAACCTGCAGCGTCAGGTCATTCACAAAGACAAGAACATCGGCATGCCCAAGGTATTCTCGGCGAAGGCGGAGTTAGAGGCGCAGAACCCCTTTGTAGTGGTGCGCCCCTACCATCGCCGATTGGATGAAGAAGTCGCAGCAGCCCTGATTGGCGAATACGATATCGTTTTGGACGGGACGGACAATTTCGTTACCCGTTATTTGGTGAACCGTGCCTGTGTCGCTGCAGGTGTGCCCTTGATCTCGGGCGCGCTCAGCCAATGGGAAGGGCAGCTTAGCGTCTTCGACCCGGCCAAGGGCGCGCCATGCTATCAATGTGTGTTTCCTCAGGCCCCTGCTGCGCATTTGGCCCCATCGTGCGCGGAGGCCGGTGTGATTGGCCCGTTGCCCGGCGTTATCGGATCTATGATGGCGGTCGAGGCGATCAAGGTCATCACGGGGGCAGGGGCACCGTTGCGGGGCCAGATGGTAATTTATGATGCGCTGTACGGGGAAAATCGCGTGATTGGTGTCAGTAAACGCGATGATTGCCCGATCTGCGGTACCGCCTAATCAAGGCAGTAATGTCCTAAAAAGCACGCTAGACTGAACATATCATAGAGGAGGAGTAATCCATGAAACGATTCGTACTAGCCGCCGCTTTGGCACTAGCCCCACTAGCAACGTTTGCCGAAGGTGTGGCGCATAAGGTTGCCATTCACGTGGACCAAAATGACCCGCAGGTGATGAACATGGCGCTGAACAACGCCGCAAACGTTGCCAGCTATTACGAAAGCCAAGGCGATACTGTTACCATTGAAATGGTAACATATGGCCCCGGATTGAATATGCTGATTTCAGACAAAAGCCCGGTCGCGCAGCGTATCTCAGCGATGTCCCTTGAAATGGACAACATCACCTTTTCTGCTTGCGCCAATACGATGGACGGTATGAAGAAAAAGACAGGCCACGACGTCGTCTTGCTGTCCGAGGCAACTGTCGTGCCATCAGGTGTGGTGCGTTTGATTGAATTGCAGGAAGACGGGTTCGCCTACGTCCGCCCTTAACAGATAACCGTGCCTCGCGTGCATCCAATGTACGCGGGGATATTTTCCTTTGCCTTCAAGTTCATGAGCAGACGGTTGCAACCGCCTGCCCCGAACCCTAACTTGCGAAGCAAAGGAGAATACCATGACAAACCCCTTGCTTCAGGACTGGAATACGCCGTTTCAACTTGCCCCGTTTGACAAGATTTCGGACGACAATTTCGAGCCCGCGCTAGAAGAAGCGCTGACCACGCACCGCAAGGAGATTGATGCAATTGCCAGTTGCGATGCCGCGCCCACATTCGGCAATACGATCGAGGCGCTGGAAGAGGCGGGCAGCCAACTTGACCGCGTGTTGGGGGTGTTTTTCACTGTGGCCGGCGCGGATAGCAATCCGGTCCGCGAAGAATTGCAACGCAAGTTTTCACCTCTTTTGGCGGCGCATTTCTCGGAGATATCGAGCAACAAGGCACTGTTCGCCCGTGTCGCCGATGTATGGAAAAGGCGCGATCGCTTTGAGCTAACACCAGAGCAAGCCCGGGTTTTGATGCTGACCCATCGCGGGTTTGTGCGGTCTGGTGCTGCCTTGGAAGGCGCACAGGATGCGCGCATGAAAGAAATCAAGGGTCGGTTGGCGGTTCTTGGGACACAGTTTACCCAGAATCTTTTGGCCGACGAGCGTTCGTGGTTCATGAAGCTTGAGGAAACCGACCTTGAAGGGTTGCCCGAGTTTGTTATTGATGCCGCCCGTAATGCTGGCGTGGAAAAAGACGCAGGCGGCCCGGTTATTACGCTGTCCAGGTCACTGATTGTGCCATTCCTGCAATTTTCACCGCGCCGTGATTTGCGGGAAAAAGCGTTCTTGGCGTGGCAAGCACGTGGTGCAAACGATGGCGAAACCGACAATCGGGCAATCGCCGCTGAAACATTGGCCTTGCGCCATGAGCGGGCCAACCTGCTGGGGTATCAAAATTTTGCAGCCTTCAAGCTGGAAACCGAGATGGCAAAGACACCGGATGCCGTTCGTCAGTTGTTGATGGATGTGTGGGAGCCCGCCAAAGCCCAGGCCGAGGCGGATGGCGCTGTAT
>JAPKCR010000751.1 GCA_026421135.1 Sulfitobacter sp.
GCCTGACACCCGGTCACACCCCCGGCCACATGGCTTTCGAAGTCCGCGCGGGCAACACTGCCGTGATGATTGTCGGTGACAGCATTGGCAACGACCACGTCGCCTTGGCCCGCCCCGCGTGGGAATCCGGTTCAGATCAAGACCGAGTGTTAGGGGCAAAAACGCGGGTGGGCCTGATTAATGATCTCGCAACATCGCAAATGCCGATTGTCGGATTTCACCTTGGTCATGGCGGGTTGGGCCGGATCGAAGCAACCGCCGACGGATTCACCTTTGTGACGGAGTTATGAAGATGCGCGGCCTATCCCTAGCCCTAGCCCTTGTTGCCCTACCCGCTTGGGCCAGCGAAGATATCGCGGATCAATACCCGAACTCGGTGCTCTATTCCAAACCGGTCGAAGTAATCCCCCATGTCTTTTCCGCCATTGGGGCAACCGCGCCACCCACCTATGAGAATGCAGGGCACAACAATAACCTGAGTTTCATCGTCACGGGTGACGGCGTGGTCGTAGTCAATAGTGGTGGGTCCTATCAGCTGGCCAAAGCCTTACATGACGAGATCAAGGCCGTGACCGACCAACCCGTCAAACTGGTTTTCAACGAGAACGGCCAAGGCCATGCAATGTTGGGCAACACCTATTGGGCGGAACAGGGCGTCAAGATTATTGCACAGACCGAAGGCGCAGAAGCGTTCGAGGAGGACGGTGCCGGATCACTGCGCGCAGCCCAGAGTCGGTTGAAGGAACGTGCTGATGGAACTGAACTGACCCCGCCCACGGAAACCTTTGACGATGAATACATCGTCGATATGGGCGATTTTCATATTGAAGCGCTGCATCTTGGCCCCTCGCACAGCCCCGGTGATATTGTGATCTGGCTGCCCGAACAAAGCCTTGTGATCGCTGGCGACATGGCCTTTCACGAACGCATGCTGCCGATCTTTCCAGATACATTAACGGACGAATGGCTAGAAACCTGGGATGGCCCGTTCGAAGCGCTAGGGGCTACCTATGTCATTCCCGGTCACGGCCATCCAACAAATATGGCGCAGGTGCGCCGCTATACCAAAGGGTATCTGGAATATCTGCGTGGCAAGATCGGGGACCATCTGGATGCAGGTGGATCGTTGGCCGACGCGTATTACGTCGACCAAACGCCCTATGCCCACCTAGATACATTTGAGGAACTGGCCACAAAAAACGCGGGCCGTGTGTTCGAGCAAATGGAGTTCGAATAAAGCTTAGTGTCAGTCGACCGCAGTCTTGACGATGTCATCCAAAAGGGCCTGAACCTCTTGCATCGGCCCTTCGGGGTAGGTGCGATAGCCAACGGCGACATCGCCCTTTGTATCAGTGACAAAGATGCCATAGGGACAATGAGCAATGTTCGACGGATCTGCTTCCATCACCTTACGTGACAGGATGGCAGAGCAGAACAAGAACACATCGGCGGCTTTGAAAATTTCGACTTCACTGCCAACGTCTGCGCCCGTGCGGTTCATCATCTCACCGGTGTGGCTAACATAGTCAATGACCAGCCCCTTGCCGATGATTGCATTTTCGACAGCGAATGTCGCGTCTTCAAAACTACCATCAAAAGGGTAAGTGACCGAGTGATCTTGGGCCATCAACGGGGCTGCAACTAGGGAAAGTAAAAGGGCACCAAGGGGAAGTTTCATCTTATGCATCCTTTCGGGTTTTAGGGATCGCTGGGCCAGTATGGTCCAGCTTGTCCCTTTCGCTAAGCTTACCAGTGACACCGCCCAACCACCAAGCACTAGATTTACTGCTGTCGATTTTGCGCGGGCCACCAATTTGGCCGGTTTGTGAACTGAACAAGCGCGGCGGCCTGTTCAGTTCATCTATGGGGTCACTCAAACCATCG
>JAPKCR010000752.1 GCA_026421135.1 Sulfitobacter sp.
TAGCTGGGCCTTCGTTTTGCGTGCGTTCTGCGTGCGTGACCCCGGCGACCATCAATCAGGTACTTCTTATGAAAATTTATCTCGTTCTGGGGGCTTCGGCCCTTACGCTTGGCGCATGTGCTCAAGACGTTAGACCATTGCCCTATACCGCTACTCCATTGCCCGTGGTTGAGGCCCAACAAGCCGCCATGAGCGCCACTGTCGTGTCACCGATTACGCACCAAGATCCATTAGCCGGCTACACCTACCGCGGGCCAACGGGGCCGCGGGACTGGCGCACCGTCAACCAAGAACAGTCGGAGGGCAACTGATGCGTATTGCAAAACTCCCGCTGATAGTTGGGTTCCCTTTGGTTTTGGGAGCCTGCGCTACTGCCATCCCAAGCGCCTATACCGATCGAAATGCAGGCTTCGCAAATGTGGCCAGCCAGATCACACCGGCGATCGGAAAGCGCACCGTATTTGCCCAAAGCCAAGCCGAAAACGAAGCCTTGAAGCGCGAGGTGCAGGGCATGGTGCATCGCAAGACGATCTCGGCTGATACGGCGGTTCAGGTGGCTTTGCTCAACAACAAGGGTTTGCAGGCGTCCTACGCAAATGTCGGGCTTTCCGCGGCTGAGGCATGGCAGCAATCGACACCTGAAAACCCGATCGTATCCATCGGTATTCTGGGCATCGGTGCGCCAGAATTGGGAGCCTACCGAGCCATCGAAGGGCTGATCCGCGCAAACCTTTTGGACGCGACCACACGCAAGCAACGCCGCGAAATCGCTGATGCAAGTTTTCGACAAGCGCAGCTTAGTGCCGTGAACGACACACTGACGCTGGCCAACCAAACGCGTCAGGCTTGGGTTAACGCCGTGGCCGCCTTTGAGGTGGTCGGATATCTAAAACGCGCCAAAGCGACATCGGATGCCGGGTCTGAACTGGCGCGGAAACTTGGTGAAACGGGGGCGTTGAACAAGGCGGGCCAAGCGCGCGAACAGGCATTTAACGCCGAATTGGCAGGGCAGCTTGCTAAGGCTCGGCTGAACGCCACAAAGGCCAAAGAAGACCTGACCCAACTGATGGGGCTTTGGGGCGCTGACGTTGATTACTTTGTCCCCGACGCCTTGCCGCGATTGCCCAAATCAGTCGGTCGCGTATCGAATGTCGAAGCAAAAGCCCTGCGCAACCGTGTCGATCTGCGGGTTGCAAAGCTTGGGCTTGAAGCACAGGCAAAGGCCTTTGGTTTGACCGATCAGACCCGCATCGTCAGCGACCTTGAGCTTGTCGCCGGAGCCGAGCTTGAGCGTGAAGTCGGGGAAGACGGTGACACCGAAACCGATGTTCTGCCGCAGGTAGAGCTTGAGTTCGCAATTCCGGTTTATGACACCGGCAAGGCGCGGATGCGCAAGGCGGAACTGATGTATCTACAGGCCGCAAATGTTTTGGCAGAGCGCGCGGTGAATGTTCGATCCGAGGCACGCGGCGCTGAAACCGCTTATCTCGCGTCCTACAAGATCGCGCGCCACTACCGTGATGTTCTGGTGCCCCTGCGCAAGACCGTGGAGGACGAAGGACTGCTGTCTTACAACGGCATGATTACCAACACATTCGAACTGCTGACAGACGTGCGCGAAAAGCTGAGCGCCGAGCTGGAAGCAGCGAACGCAAAACGCGAATTTTTCATGGCGCAAGCTGACCTGACGGCCGCGATTTACGGCGGTGGTGCGGGTAGCGGTGGTGCCAGCGGAGAAGGTGCAACTTTGGCCGCTGGCGGCGGCGCAGGACACTGAAAGGAAATGACATGTTAAACAGACGTCAATTACTCGGAGCCGGTGCCGCAGGTGCTACGCTGGTTTCTTCCCAAGCATGGGGCAAGACCTTGAATATGGG
>JAPKCR010000753.1 GCA_026421135.1 Sulfitobacter sp.
AGAGCACTACCAATGGCGATTTTTAAGGAAGATCTGTGTCTCTCTGAAACTTATCTTTCGAGTATCAGAAAAGGGCGGCAAGCGTGCTTCCGCCGCAGTCAGCACAGAGGTCCACTCGCCAGACAATCCTGCCTTCGAACAACCCGATGCTGAGGTCAGCTTTCCCAGCCCGGGAACCATATCAATTCAAATTCAGAACGATCTTGCCGATATAGCCCTTCTCATCGAAGGCATCTTGGGCGGCGCTGATCTGTTGAAGCTGATAGGTTTCAGCGACCAAAGGCGCGATGTCGCCGCGTTCGATCCGCTCGATAAGATTGCCGAAGACATCTGGACCCAATACCGTGCAACCGAAGAAGCTTAGATCCTTGAGGTAGAGCGTGCGCACGTCCAATTCAACAATCGGCCCCCCGATTGCGCCAGCTACGGCATAGCGGCCTCCTGAGCGCAAGACTTCCAACAGCGCGGGCCATTTCGAACCTGCGACAAGATCAATGACCACGTCGACCTGCTTGCCACTGAGAGCAGAAAGATAATCGTCGTCCCGATCAAGCGTTTCGCTTGCGCCGAGTGCTTTCACCTTGTCGGCCTTTGCAGCGCTCGTGATTGCTACGACCTTCGCGCCACGCGCCGCTGCCAATTGCACGGTCGCAGATCCGACCCCGCCAGAGGCCCCCGTCACGAGGACGGTCTCACCCGCCTTCACGGCAGCGCGCGTCAGCATGTTTTCCGCGGTGGAATATGAACAGGGGAACGACGCCAATTCGACATCGCTCAGGTCACTTTGGATCGGATAGGCATGCCGCGCGGCGACACGTGCGAATTCAGCAAAGCCGCCATCGCATTCAGAGCCGAAATACCACGGTGTCTCCAAGGTCTCACCATCCGCTTCGCGGATACAGGGTTCGATCAGAACCCGTTCTCCGATCCGGGCCGGATCAACTTGATCGCCCACTGCAACGATGTGTCCACAGACGTCAGCACCCTGAATGCGCGGGAAAGTCAGCGGTTTTCCAGACCAGCTCGCGTCTTCGGCATCAGCATCGCTTTTGGAATACCAAGCGGTTCGGGTGTTAATGTCGGTGTTGTTTACCCCGGCTGCGCTTACCCTGATTAACACATCCCGCGCTCCAGGCTTTGGGACAGGCAGGTCGTCACGCCATTCCAACATTTCAGGGCCCCCATGTCCGTTCAAAACAACGCCGCTCATTTTGGAAGGCAACGACATAAAGGTCTCCTCAGGTAGAATGATTTCTCTACTTGCCGGGATAGAGGGATCACTCTACAGAGTCAAGAATGAAGGATTTGCAGCGCCAGATTGATGCCGGGTTGGAGCAGGCTTTCGCGACCTATGGCTTCTCCGAGCCCAACATCGAAACCCTACGCAAGGCGACCGGGGTGAGCCTTCGCACGCTCTACAAATATGTCCCTTCGCGTCATGATATGATCCTTCGGGCGCTGGGGTACCGGCACCGCCGCTATATGGCGCATGTCTTTTCGGGACCGGCGGAGCCAATTCCGATGTCGCTGGAGGGAATCGTTGATCGTGTTGACCTGTGGATGAAGGAAGAAACGACACATGGCTGTCTGTTTCACGCAGCGGTTGCCTCTTCACCGCAGGATAAAAATCTGCGCGCATTGCTAGACCGTCACAAGGCAGAGATGGCCGAACGCGCTGCCAGTATTTCAGGTATTCAGGGTCTCGAAAGCGAGATCTCGGTCATCTTCGAGGGATTGATGCAAAGCTGGCCATTGCGCGGCCAAGAGGCCGTCAGGGCAGCGAAGACACTATGCGCACTTCTATCGCAGACAAATAGCTTTGGCATCGGTTCCGAGGATTTATGAAAGCTGACATTGGTGTCGCGCGCCGAATCCGG
>JAPKCR010000754.1 GCA_026421135.1 Sulfitobacter sp.
TGGCTTGATATGGGCGGCGAGGTATCGACTTTGGCGGCGCGATTCCGCAACAGCCACATCATAGGCCGCGAGGGCGGCAGTATAGGACTGCTCGGCAAAATCGCGGTCAACAGACAGGCTTTCAAACTCGCCGACCAGATCGGCAAATCCACTGTCCATCGTACTAGCCCCACTGCCGATGCCAAGCTTTGCCCGTTCCTGTTTTAGCCTTTCTTCAATCACGTTCTGCCGTCGCTCTGCCTGTTTGGTACGAGGATCTTTTGCGGTGCTGGTCTGGCGCAACATATCCAGATCAATAAGAGTTTCCGCTAACTGCATCTCGAGCGACGATAGCAGTCCTGTCTGAATTTGCAGCGTCTGATCAGGAGAAACGACCTGGTTAAAATTGCGAAACTTCGTCACTTCGGATCGAGCAATCTTGAGCCGATGAACTGCCGTTTCCAACTCTTCACGGGCATAGCGTGTAGCGTCTTCGCGGGCCGAGTCGGACAATTGATTGATCAACCTGCTGCTTTCCTCAAAGATTAAGAGTGCAATACTTTGAGCATCTTGGGGGGTGAATGCCTGTACCTCGAGATCAATCAGCCCGGTGCTGCTGTCGTTATAAACGCTTACCATGCGTGCCCAATAGTCGGTCAGATCTTCAATTGATCCCGGAGGATGATAGCTGAAAATTGGGTCGATATCTGGCCCGCTCTTTGACCATAGACTGCGCAGATCAAGTGCGTCATCCACGGTGCGCACTAAGTCCTGACTTTGAATAAACTTATAGAGAATGTCTTCGTCCGAGGACCCCGATCCTGAAAGCTCTGCCACGCCACCCAGCAATTCAATTGCTGAACTGGTTTCTTCAGTGCGGACAGAGAACCCAGCAACAGACACAAATCGGTCAGCCGCACGTTCCCACAAGTACCAGGCAGAAATCAGGTTTGTTCCCAAAACGAAGATTACAAAGCTTAGAAAGATAAACCTGTGGCGCGGCTTAATGCGAGCATCGCGTACTGGTGGGGCAACCGGATCCGATTTGTGCCGCACTGCGGGCAGGCTCCCCTTCGTCGGTACAATATCCATACGCTGCGCTTTGGTAGCAATTTCGGCTTTCTTGGCGCTGCGCTGCATTTCGATGCGGGCCAAGGCTTCCTCTCGCTCGCGCAGTTTCTGAGCCTTCCGAATGTCATGAGGAAGTTCGCGCGAGCGTCCAGCGGCTTCGCTTCGAACGGGGTGTGTGCGTGTCATGATTTAAAGCCGATCACTGAAAATTAAGCGGTTTGTGTTCTTGTTTTGCAGAATTGAGGTTGCTGTAAGGGGTTCGTGGTTATGAAATTGCCGCATGTACACATCTTGCTTTGTACGAAGAATGGCGGGCCGCACATTATGGCACAGCTTCAATCTATTTTGGGCCAAACCCATGCTGAGTGGACCCTTTGGATTAGCGATGATGATTCGACCGATCAGACCTTGCTGTGCATTTCCAGATTTATCGGAGCGAATCCGGATCGAGACATCCAGCTGGTTCAAGGGCCTAGGCAAGGGTGCGCGCAGAACTTTATGACGTTGCTGTCGCGGCCTGAACTTGACCGAAGCTGGGTCGCATTTTGCGATCAAGATGATGTGTGGATGCCCCACAAACTGGAACGTGCGGTGAATATGGTTTGGCGTGGAACGGGGGCGCAGATCTATGCCAGTCGCAGCGTCTATACCGATGCCAACATGAACGTGCTTGGTACGTCGCCCGCCTTTCGGCGACCGTTCGAATTTGGGAATGCTTTGGTGCAGAATGTTTTGCGCGGGAACACACTTGTGATTCCGCCAGACGTGACAGACTTTTTGCGCAGCACTCTTCCATTCGCGTTGAATGCAGATATCCCGTTCCATGA
>JAPKCR010000755.1 GCA_026421135.1 Sulfitobacter sp.
GAACCGTCAATTCTCAGCAAATCGAAGACGGAGTGATGCGTGTTTCAGGCGTCAGCGGGCAATGGGTTCTTCGCCTCGGCGACGAAGTTGTCTGCATCCAAGTAACATCAAATGGAGGTGTTGGATCATGAGCGAACAGGATGATCTAAGAAAGCGTCTAGCCGAACTGGACGGGACTGACCCCACCCCTGATGCTGGTGCGCGGAATAAACCATCAGCGGCGGTAGCCGTAGTCGGGATCGCGGGTATCGCCGCACTTGGTGGGCTGGCTTATGTCAGTTTGCAGCCAAGCGTCGATGTTCCCATGCCAGTGGCACAGCCAGAAGAATTTCAAAACGAGGGCGACAGCTTTGGAGAAATTGAACCTTTTGTTCCTCCTCCAACCCCAGCTCCTGAAATTCAGATTGTAGAAACGCCAACGGAACCCAACGCAGAACTGTTGGCACAACTCGCCGCTCTACAAACACAAATTGAAGCACTGCAAAACGCCCCCGAACCGATTGTCGAAGACGACACGGCGGCGGCTGATGCAATCAACGCTTTGGGCGAACAAATTGCAGCATTGCAGGCGTCGTCTTTAACTGCGCAAGAGAATTTCCAAACCGAGCTTGAGCAACGTGATCGCGATTTGGAACAATTGCGCATGGACTTAGAACTTGCGCAGCTTCAACAGCCGATACCCGCGCCTCTTGATCTGGGACCATCGCAAGATGATCTGTTAAAGCAAGAACAGTTGCGTTTGGAACGCGAAGAAGAAGCGCGTCGTCTGGCGGAACTAGAGCGCCGTCGCGCCCAAGAGCTTGCCTTTCAACAGGCACGCATTGAATCTCCTACAATCGCCTTTGGTGGCGGTGCTGGTGCGGGCGATGAAAGCGGCTTAAGCGAACGCACATTTGGGGCTGTCCAAGACTTTGTGACCAATGGTGTTGCACCGACACAGGTCACGCAGGCTGAAATTATCGCAAATCCGGGCAACACTGTCGTTCAAGGCACCATGATCCAAGCCGTCACTGAAACTGCATTGGATAGCTCCCTGCCCGGCCCGATCCGCGCCATCATATCAGAGGACGTTCATTCTTTTGACGGTTCTCGTGTGCTCATCCCGCGTGGTTCCCGTTTAATCGGACGGTATCAGTCAGGCGTCGAAATTGCGCAGCAACGTGTGACCGTGGCATGGGACCGGATTATCCTCCCGAACAACCAAACCGTAGTTATCAGCTCCTTCGGTGGCGACGAACTCGGCCGCTCCGGTGTTACCGGAGTTGTTGATACCCGTTTCGGCGAACGCTTTGGTTCGGCGGCACTGATTTCGTTGATCACTGCCCTGCCCGGTGCTGCTGCTGCGCAAGTGGAAAACGAAACGACAGCAGAGGTTCTTGAAGACGTTGGCGACGATCTGTCAGACAGCACAGATTCCGTCCTCAGCGAATACCTTGCAATCGGCCCTGTGATCTACGTTGATCAGGGATCACGTATCACTGTGATGGTTGATCGCGACGTGGAGATTTTCTAGATGGCAACGCATTTTGAATACACTCTGGATCAACTCGTAGACGCCAAAAGGGATGATGTGATTGAAATTTGCATCAACCCTGACGGCTCGATCTGGGGCGAATTTCAGGGCGACCACTTCATGCGGCGGCTAGAAACCCAGTGGAGTAAAAAGCAGGTCGGTGATCTAGCGACACAAATTGCGGCTGCGGCGGAAACACAAATCAGTCGTGCCAAGCCTATCGCCTCCGTTAGCGTCGATTATCATGATCGGCCTGTACGTGCGCAGGTGATCCAAGACCCCGGTGTTCGGGGCGGATATTCAATCGCGCTTCGCTTTTTTTAAACTATGTCTCTGGGTGACATTAAGCTGAAATTACTCT
>JAPKCR010000756.1 GCA_026421135.1 Sulfitobacter sp.
GGTCGCTAACAATAGCGGTGACGAGGCATTGGTGTGCGATGACCTGCGCCTGACGTATAGCCAGCTTGACAATCAGGTTGTTGCAGCGGCCGCGGGTCTTGCAGGCCTTGGTCTCACCAAAGGGGACCGAGTCGCGTTGTTGCTGGCGAATGGGCCCGGTTTTTTGATCCTACTGCTTGCCAGCCTTCGTATCGGTGCCATCGCCGTCCCGATCAATGTGCGTGAACAATCACCAGAGCTGAAGCACATCCTGAACGATTGCGGCGCGGCTGTGCTTGTCCATGATGCTGCTCTAGCGGACAAACTACCTGCGGCTGAAGACCTGCCAGCACTACAGCACCGGCTGAGTGTCGGCGGAGCGGCGGTGGGGTCGCAGGCATACGAGACGCTTGCGGCTGGAGGTGCCTTTTTGCCACCTGTCGAGGTGGATGAGGAAGATACTGCCGTCATTCTCTACACTTCAGGAACTACAGGGCGGCCCAAGGGCGCAATGCTGACCCATCTCAATATCATTCACTCTGCAATGCACTTTGAGCTATGTATGGAGTTGGGCGCGGACGAACGGTCATTACTGGCTGTACCTGCCTCCCATGTGACCGGACTAGTCGCGACGCTTTTCACTATGCTGCGCACGGGTGGGTGCAGCGTAATCATGCGCGCATTCAATGCCGAGGAGTTTCTGGCCCTCGCCGCGCGCGAAAAGGTCACGCAAACGCTGATGGTTCCAGCTATGTATAACTTGATCTTGCTGCGCTGTAATACTGCTGATCACGATCTTTCTCATTGGCGGATCGGCGGATATGGCGGTGCCCCGATGGCCGAATCCACGATTCAGGAACTCACCAAAAAGCTGCCAAATCTAACTCTCGTCAATGCATATGGCGCGACTGAATTGACTTCGCCCGCTACCATTTTGCCTTTGGGATTGGGTTCTGAAAGGTCTGATAGCGTTGGCATTACAGTGCCCTGCGGCGAGATCAGGATCGTCAATACACAAGGTCAAAATGCGGGACCAGATGAGCATGGTGAAATCTGGGTTAAAGGCCCGATGGTTGTGCCCGGCTACTGGAATAATGCTGAAAAGACAGCGGAAGAATTTCAAGACGGTTACTGGAAAAGCGGCGATATCGGATCGCGTGATGCTCAAGGATTTGTGCGCCTTCATGACCGTAGCAAGGATATGATCATTCGCGGCGGCTATAACATCTACAGCGCCGAGATTGAGAACACCCTGACCGCCCACGACTCCGTGATTGAATGCGCGGCGATCGGCCAGCCCGACCCGGTTCTTGGGGAAAAGCTGCATATCTTTGTTCACAGCAGAGATCCCGGATTGGACGTCGCGATGGTAAAGGCACATTGTGCAGCACATCTTGCTGATTACAAAACGCCTGATTTTGTGACTTTTATGGCTGATCCGTTACCGCGCAATGCGAATGGCAAGATCATCAAAAAGACGCTGCGGGATATGATTTAAGCCAATAAACCGTTGATAACCGTTTCGGCGAGCGTGTCTGCGATCCGCATTTGGTCTTCGCGGCTTTGCTCGGGGCGAACGCGGTACCAATTTACCAGTGAATTAAGCGCGCCCATGATAGCGCGCCCTGCGATGGCGACATCAGGCATAGACAACGTGCCGTCATCCACGCCTTGTTGCAGCACCGCGCGGTATAGGTCTTCGTAATCGTTCCGACTGGCGATCAGTTCGTTCAGAACCTCACGATCTGCCCTGACCTCATGCCCGTGCAGGTAACTGTTTACGCCCTGACGAATGCTGCGCTGGAACGGAAGTGTATCCATCATCACCCGCCCATGCGCTTGCGCCATGGCCAGCAGCTTTTCGTTCGCGGGTATGGGTTGGTTGACGATTGGC